>JAQYBZ010000149.1 GCA_029003235.1 Bacillota bacterium | reverse complement strand
TCATGACGCCGGGGGCGGAATAGGTGGCTGCCGTGGTGACCACGCCCGCGTCCCAGTCGTGGCTGCACTCGCCAATTTCTTCCCCGCAGCGGTCGCATTTGCCGTCGGTATTTTCATCCACATGCCCCAGAGGCGCGATTTCTTCGGTCCTGGTCTCGTTGCACTTGGAACAGGTGTAGGTTTTCACACCGGCCTGGGTACAGGTGGGCTGGGTGGTGACCACGCCTTCGCCCCACGCATGGTCGCAGGGAAGGGGCGTCGTGCCTGCCAGTGTCAGATAATGGCGCACGCTGGGGGTGCCGCCGTACAGAGCCAGAGATTTCTGGGTAGAGGTATAGGTGGTGAATCTGGGAGAGCTGGAATTGTATTGCAGTCTGCCGTAATCGCTGGTGTAGGGCGTCAGGGTGGCCGTGCCGCTGTCGTCAATGGAAACGCTCCACAGATAGGCGGTGTCCGCTTCGGTGACCTCGGTCTTCTCGGCGTCCAGACTGACCTTCTTCGCGCCGCTGCACGTCAGCGCCGCGCCGGTGGTATCGAAGATGGCATAGTAGTCGCCCACGCTGCGGAAAGTGAACACATTGGTGGCAGCGGCGTTGGTGACCGTGTCCGCCTCAATGATGGCGGTGTCCATGCCAAGATAGGTATTGGTGACGGTATTGTTCATCATGACGCTGGCTTCCGGGGCGACGACGACATAGCTGCCCTCGCTCATGGTCTTGGCCAGATTGAATGCGTCCGACGAGCCGGTGGAGTCGGCCACGGTGTAGGTATACAGGGCATAGAACGCCTCGGAAGCGGTGACCGTATAGCTGCTGTCGGCCTTGAGGAATTCAGGCTTGGTGGTGGTGTCCGCTACAGGGGCGCTGACCCATCCGGCAAAGGAATAATCCTGTGTTTTATCAGCGGGCGTGCCGCTGGGGGCAGGCAGCTTGATGGTGTCGTTGAGATAGACGTTCTGCGCCGGGCAGGTGACGCCCTCGGGCACCACAAAGGTCAGGGTGGCCGGGGCTTTTTCGGCAAAGATCACCGTCAGCTCGCAGTCGGCGGTGACATTGGAAAGGTGGAAGCTGTTGCCGTTCCGGCGCACGGTGGCAGCGCCGGCGGGGGAGAGGCTGCAGCCGCTCACATAGTAGCCCTCGGCAGGTGTGGCGGTGACGGTCTTGCCGCTGACTGCAACGGAGCCGTGGCTGGCATCGTCGGCTTTGGCGGTAATGGTGTAGGCAGGTCCCTGATTTTCCTCGGCGTAGCCGGAGGGAGTTTTCATGTCGGGAAGCTCCTGATCGAACAGAAGCCATGCAAGCTCAGGATAGTCGATAAAGACGTTGCGGTTGCCCTGAATGTCCTCAATGCAGTCGTTGCGGCTCATTTCCCAGGTGTCCACCGGGTCCATCTCACACCACTGCAGCAGGGTGTCCAGATCTTCGATGACCTTCAAACCGTTGTTGGAGCTGCCGGAGTCGTTGGCAGGCAGATTCTGACTGGCCACGTTTTCAAACAGGTTGGGCTGTTCCCAGCGCACATAGACATACAGCAAAATACGCGCCACATCGCCCTTGATGTTGTCGTTGACTTCTACCAGACCTTCCTGCTCACCGGCCACTTTCTCGCCGTAACCGGTATCATACCACAGCACGGTGCTGCCACCGTAGCTGTAGGTCTGATAGCTGGAGCTGAGGGCTCTGGTGTTGCCCATGGTGTGGTTGCTGCGGGTGCTGTTGACGTTGGCGTTCTCCGGACGCAGATGGTGCAGGTCGCTGCCGCCATTGCTCTCCTGATAGGAGGCACGGCTCTTGGGCCAGACATGTTCCCGGCTGATGCTGCTGTCGGTCACCACGTCGGAGTAGACCAGCACGTTGGTGGAGCTGCCGCCGGTGGCGTCCGTGTCCGGCCAGTAGGTGGTCAGGCTCTTGTAGGTCACACGGTTGGTCATGGTGGTGTCCATGAGGGTGTGCAGCGTCTGGAAAAGCTGGCTGTCCATGGAGGCCAGAGAGCTGCCGCTGCTGCTGCCGGGCAGTGCCGCCAGCTTGTCAAAGGCGTAATCGCCGGTGTAGTAGGCGACGGCCTGACTGCTCAGAGCGGTACACAGCGCATGGCGCGTGCCGGTATTTTTCCCGCTGGACGCAGAAACCGTTGTCATGCCGGAAAACAGAGCGACCAGCATACAAAGCGTCAGCAGAAAGGAAATAAGGTGCTTTTGCTTCATGGGAAAGTCTCCTTTCAAAATGGTACCTTCATTATAACAGTTCCCAAGTGGAAAAACAACCGGATTCTGGCTTTTTCCCTTGCATCTTCCGCCAATCGTGCTATGATTATAGAAAGGACAAGCCCCATGGCCGCAGATGGGAGCGGCGTTGCCGTGTAATCCCGAAAAAGCACCTCTTTATCAAGGAGCACGGGATTGTGCCATTGCCGCAGGGGGAGTCCGCCTGCATCTGACCGACCAAAGTTTCGGCACAGAAGAATGTGGGCAAAATAGAAAGAGGATGAGACAATGTATGATCTGCTGATCCGGGGAGGAATGGTACTGGACGGCAGCGGTGCAGACGGCGTCCGGGCAGATGTGGGGGTCATTGGCGGAAAGATCGCCGCCCTCGGCGCTCTGCCGGAGGCGCAGGCGCAAACCGTGGTGGACGCCCGGGGAAAGACGGTGACTCCCGGCTTTATCGACATTCACCGGCACGGAGATCTGGCAGCCTTTCGCCCCGGCTTCGGGGCGCTGGAGCTGCAGCAGGGGCTGACCACTGTGATCAACGGCAACTGCGGCCTGTCTGCCGCGCCCTTCGGCGGGGAAAACCGGCAGCAAATATTGGAGTATATCAAACCCATCGTGGGACAGGCGCAGGACGACCTGCCCACTGAATCCATGGCGGGCTATCTGGCAGCGCTGGAAAAGACGCCGTCGCCCCTCAATCAGGGAATGCTGGTGGGTGCGGGCGTGCTGCGCGCCGATGCGGCGGGCTACGGCATCCGGCGGCTGGAGACGGCGCACTACCGCAGGCTCCACGGCGCCATGGAGCGGGCGCTGGCTGATGGCGCCTGGGGCGTTTCTCTGGGGCTGGGCTATGCGCCGGAGTGCTTTTACACGACACAGGAGCTGATCCGTGCGCTGGAACCGCTGCGAAACGGAAGCATCCCGGTGACGGTGCATATGCGTGAAGAGGGCAGCGCCGTGGACGAGGCGGTGGAGGAAATGATCACCGTCGCCCGCGCGCTGCACTGCCCCGTACATATCAGCCACCTGAAAGCCATGGGGAAAGGGAATTGGCAGAAAAAGATCCCTCAGGTGCTTCGGCGGCTGGAGCAGGTGCGGCAGGAGGGGCTGGAGCTGAGTTGGGACGTGTATCCCTACACCGCAGGCTCGACCCAGCTTCTTCACATCATGCCGCCGGATCTGCTTCAGGGCGGCACGGAGGAGGTCTGCCGTCGGCTTATGGATCCAAAGGCGCGTGAGTGCCTGTCCCGGCGTCTCAAGACCGGGACGGACTTTGACAACATCTCCCTGCTGGTGGGCTGGGACAATATTATTATGTCAACCTTAAACCGGCCGGAAAACCAGCAGTACGCCGGAAAATCCGTGGCGCAGATCGCGGCGCTGCGCCAGCAGGAGCCGGACGCCTGTGTGTTTGACCTGCTGGCAGAGGAGCGCTGCACCATCACCATGATCGACTTTATTACCTGTGAACAGGACATTGCCAGGATCCTGCAGAGCGATGCTGCCAATGTCATCTCCGACAGCACCTACCCCACCCAGGGCAGACCCCATCCCCGGCTGTACGGCACCTTTGCCCGGGTACTGGAAAAATATGTCCGGCAGGAGCGGGTACTCACGCTGCCTCAGGCGGTGGCCAAGATGACGGATCTTCCGGCGCAGGCGCTGGGGCTGCCGGGGAAGGGTCGGCTGGCCGTGGGCTACGACGCGGACATCAATGTGTTCGAACCGGCGCAAATCAGAGAAAATGCCACTTATGACGCGCCCGCCCGGCCCGCTTCCGGCATGGACTATACCTTTGTCAACGGGACGGCGGCCATCTGGCAGGGGGCTTTGACCGGCCGGGTCGCAGGACGGATTTTGAGACGGGAGTGAGACCATGCTGAACGAAAGCCAAAAAACGCAGGTGCGGGAGCTTTGCCGCGACCTGATCAAAATTCCCAGCAATTCCGGACAGGAGAAGGAAATTGCAGGCTATTTGCAGACCTATCTGCTCAGCCGCGGCTTCGACGAGGCGCGGATCGACGATTACGGAAATCTGGTCGCCCGCGTCCGGGGAAACCGGCCGGGCAAATGCGTTTTGTTTGACGGCCATCTGGATACGGTGCCCGTAACGGATGCGGCCGGTTGGAAGCACGACCCTTACGGCGCCCAGATTGAGGACGGGCGCATTTACGGACGGGGCGCCACGGACATGAAGGGCGCGGACGCGGCCTTTGCCTTTGCTGCCGGAGAGTTTCTGCGCTGCCACGGCCGGGATTTTTCCGGGGAACTTTGCGTGGCGGGCGTGGTGCATGAGGAACGCTTTGAGGGCGTCGCCGCAAGAGCCGTATCTGCCATGCTGCACCCCGACGTGGTGATCATCGGCGAGGCGTCGGAAATGAACATTAAGTGCAGCCAGCGGGGACGGGCGGAGCTGGTGCTGGAGACCTTCGGCGTGCCCTGTCATTCCTCCAACCCGGAAAAGGGAGTCAACGCCGTGTATGCCATCTGCCGGCTCATTGAGGCGTTCCGCCAGCTTCCGCCGGCGGTGGATGAACGCATGGCCGGCGACGGCATCATGGAGCTGACGGACATTCGCTCCGAGCCCTATCCCGGCGCTTCCGTGGTGCCGGAATACTGCCGCGCCACCTACGACCGCCGTCTGCTGGTGGGGGAGACGCGGCAGAGCGTTCTTGCGCCCCTGCAGCAGGTCATTGACCGGATGCAGGCGCAGCAGCCCGGGCTGCGGGCGAGAATCTCCTTTTCTCAGGGGCAGGAGCGGTGCTATACGGGGCAGACCATCGCCGCAGACCGGTTTTTCCCGGGCTGGCTGGTGGATAAAAACGAGGACTGGATTCAGGACATCCTGCACCGGGTGCAGTCCATGGGCTACACGCCGCAGCTTACCGGCTATTCCTTCTGCACCAACGGCAGCCATTACGCCGGAGAAGCGGGAATCCCCTGCATCGGCATGGGGCCGTCCAGAGAGAATCTGGCGCACACCATCGATGAATTTGTTGCGCTGGAAGAGCTGTACGCCATTACCGACTACTATACGGCGGCCATGGAGGTGCTGCTGAAGTAAGCCGCGCCTGTGCGGCCAGCCGCGCTTGACAGGGATTTTTTTCGCAGTATAATACATGCAAACCTACCCGAGGAGGAACTTTTTATGGAACGAAACTTTATTTTATCCTGCGAATCCACGGTGGATGTGCCTTATTCTTATGTGTCCGGTCGGGAGATTCCGGTGCTGTTTTATTCCTATATGGTGGACGGCAGGGAATACCCCGACGACATGGGGCGCGACCCCAAGGCGCTGGGGCGGTTCTACGCCCATTTGCAGGAGGGCAAACTGCCTACTACCTCCCAGCTTAATGTCCATGACTATGAGGAATTTTTGGGAAAGCTGCTGCAAAAAGGCGACGTGCTCCATATTGCTTTCGGCTCTGGTATGACCAATTCCGTCAACAACGCCATGCAGGCCGCCGAGCTGCTGCGCCAGCGCTTCCCGGAACGGAAGCTGGTGGTGATCGACTCTCTTTGCAGCTCCTCCGGCTACGGCCTTCTGGTAGACGGTGCGGCGGATCTGCGGGATGCCGGCCGTACCATGGAGGAGACGGAACAGTGGGTCATGGCCAACAGACAGCGGGTACACCACCAGTTTTATTCCACAGACCTGAAATATTTCCGCCGCAGCGGCCGTATGTCCGGGCCGGCGGCTACCGTGGGCGCAGTGCTGAACATCTGTCCGATTATGCGCCTCAACGACAAAGGAAAGATCATCGCCTACGATAAGGTGCGGGGAAGAAAGAATGCCATCCGCACCACGGTGCAGACCATGCTGACGCATGCCCGGGATGGGGCGGACTATCACGACAAGTGCTGGATCTGCCACTCCAACTGTCCGGAGAGCGCCGAGTTGACCCGGCAGGCTGTGCAGGCGCAGTTCCCCCACATTTCCGGGCAGATCCGCATCTGTGACATTGGCACCATTATCGCGTCCCACTGCGGCCCCGGCACCGTCGCTGTGTTCTTCTTCGGCGACGAGCGCGCGCCGTCCGAATAATGTATACGGAACAGCGCAGAATGTCTTGAAGGCCACGGTGTTCCGGCGCGCGAATCAGTCTGCGCCGCCATGAGCCCGGCCAACCCCCCGGGGGGGGCTATCGCCGTCCTGCGATCCCCGCCCCGGTTATTATGCCCGCAGCACGCCGGAGGGCTTTGCCGGGCATGGAAACAAATCGGGATTGCCCGGCGGACAAAGCTTTTGCCCAGTGAAACAACGCATAAATACCTGAGATCCGGCGGCGTCAGGAAGTACCCGTCTTATCGGCAGCTTTCCTTTCTTTTTGGTGCATGGCGTTCAAAGCCAGTTCCCCGGCCAGCTTAAACAGAGCGTCTGCCATGACTTGCTCCACCGGAAGTCCGCCGGCATTTTCGCCCACCGTCTTATAAAATGTATACAAAGCGTCATCTATCGTGATTTTTACGGTCTTCATCCCAAAACCTCCCAATTGTGGACTAATTTCAGTCCCATTTTACCATAACTTCCATCTACAATCAATCCGGAAAGAACTCATTTCAGTCCTTATTTTGGAGGTGCGGCGATGGAGGCTCTGAAGATCAAGCAGGACGAGATTCAGATCGGCCGGAATATCCGGCAGATACGGCAGGCCAGGGGCATGGGACAGACGGAACTGGTGCGCAGGCTTCAGTTGGACGGCGTGGCGATTACCAGAGAAACGCTGGTAAAGATCGAGCGGGGCATCCAACACATTCAGGCCGTCCAGCTCCGCGGCATCCGTGATGCGCTGGATACGACCTATGAGGAACTGCTCAAATAGGGGAGACAGACGCTATGGCTGGGGGTTTCCAGACGGCAGGGGCGTGCGTTTACAATTAAATAACAGACAGATGCGCTGCGTCTGGACGGACTGGATTCGTCCTGCGGCGCGTCTTTTTTGCTTTTATGGAAAAACGCGGCACCATCAGAGAAAAGAGGACTTTGTGCAAAATGCACATTTTGACGGAAGAATTTATGGCGATTACGCCAAAAAATTGAAAGGACCGAAAAAAATAAGAGATTTTTACCACAATTCCAAAAAAGTTTGTTGTGTTTTCGGCTGTGCTACACTATAATTTATATGATACGATTTTTGCGGAATCTGCGAAAATCGACAAAGAAACGGAGATGAATTCATGAAGAACAACCTAAAGCGCGGCATGGCCGCGTTGCTGGTACTCGTCATGCTGGTTTCTGTATTCTCCGGCCTGAGCCTTACGGCTTTTGCCGCCACAGGAACCCTCGTGGCAAATACCGGCACACGTCACACGGTCTGTACCTCCCTGAGTACACAGGCGCAGGCCTACTACACCGGCGAGTATACATATGAAAATGTGTCTGCTCTGGCCGGCGGCAGCACCAGTTGTCTGGATTCTGTCGACAGCGCCATGATCACCAAGCTCAGGACGCTGATGACAGATACCATGACCAAATCTGTCAGCTACTCCAGCCTGACGACCTACTGGCCGAAGACAGACGCCAATAACGGCTCGTCCGACGCGATCCTGTTCTACAGCGACGAAGTATCCTCCAGCTACAACCGCGAGCATGTCTGGCCTAAGAGCCGCGGCTCTTTTTATCAGAGCAACGCGGGCTCCGACCTGCATCATCTGCGGCCTACCAACGCAAATGTGAACTCTACCCGCGGCAACATGACCATGGGCAACGTTCGCAGTGCGATCTCCGGCTACAAGACCTATCAGTACAACGGCAATGACGTACTGTACTATTCTTCCTCTGATGACCTTGTCGAGGTCAATGACAACATCAAGGGCGATGTGGCGCGTATTCTGCTCTACGTCTATGCCCGCTGGGCAGAGCCCAACCTGTTTGAGAACGATCCCAACCCCGTGATCGGCAGCGGCGACGACGCCAACAACGGTAAGAAAGTCATCGAGAGTCTGGAGACCCTGCTACAGTGGTGTGAGATGGATCCGGTGGACACCTGGGAAATGGGCAGAAACGATCAGGCTGAGAATGTTCAGGGCAACCGAAACGTGTTTATCGACTATCCCGAATATGCCTGGCTGATCTTCGGTCAGACTCCGCCCTCGGATATGACCACGCCCTCCGGCGAGGCTGCCAATTCCGGCAGCGCTTATACCATTACCGCTGTCTCCAACAACACCGCCTGGGGCACCGTGTCCGTCAGCGGCAAGGTCATCACCGCGACGCCTGCGGACGGTTACTATGCCTCCGGCTATGAAGTGACCTCCGGCAGCGCCACCGTGACCCAGAGCGGCAACAGCTTTACTGTTACCGCGACGAGCGATTGCACGGTGAAGATCCTCTTCTCCGCCAAAACTGCGGTGACGGTCAGCTTCAGCGTTCCCAGCGGCGTGACCCAGGCTGCCGTGAGCGGCTATGCAGGGGAAGCAATCACCCTGCCCACGCCCACCGGCACACCCAGTGACACGACCTACAGCTATCAATTCCTCGGCTGGTACGGCAGCAGCCTTACCGCGACCACGGAAAAGCCGACAAACTATTATGCGGCAGGCAGTGAGTTTACGCCCACCGCATCCACGACCCTCTACGCGCTTTACAGCTATGTCGAGGGAGGGACAGGCGGCTCCGGGGAATGGACGCTTGTCACCGATGCATCGAGCCTTTCCGCAGGCGCGGAACTGCTCATTGCCTCCAATGCCAAGAGCTTTGTTGCAGGCGATATCTCCAACAGTGTCATGGCAAACATTGACGCAACCTTTGCTGCGGATTACTCCACTGTTACCAAGCCCGACACAGCCGTCGTCCTGACCCTCGGCGGCAGCGAAGGCGCATGGACTCTTGCGAACGCCAGCGGTCAGCTTTTAGGCGCCACTGCGGTGAAGAAACTCGCATGGGGTTCCGGCACGACCACTTGGAGCATTTCAATCTCTGGCAATGACGCTACCATCCAGAACGGTACCAGTACTTACGGCCGCTTCCTGTAT
>JAQYBZ010000148.1 GCA_029003235.1 Bacillota bacterium | reverse complement strand
CACCTGCACCCGGTTTTCGCTGTTTTTGCCGCTTCCGGAGGAGGTCATAAGTTGCAGATAGTCGATGACCACCAGCCCCAGATTGTCCAGACGGCGGCACAGGGCGTTCATTTCCGCCACGGTGATGGTGGGATTGTCGTCTACCCGGATGTCTGTCTGGCTCAGGGCGGAGGCCGCCACGCCGATCTTGCCCCATTCTTCTTCATTGAGCTTGCCCGTGACGAGCTTCTGGTTGTCCACAAAGCTCTCGTTGGACACAAGGCGCATGGCAAGCTGCTCCCGGGACATTTCCAGAGAGAAGAAGGCCACGGTCTTGCCTGTTTTTTTGGCCACGTTGGACAGAATGTTCAGCGCCATGGAGGTTTTGCCCATGCCGGGTCTGGCGGCAATGAGGATCAGGTCGGATTTGTTCAGGCCGTTGATGCGCTTGTCCAGATCCCGCAGACCCGTAGGCTCGCCGGGAAATTCGCTGTCAGACTGCGCCAGCTCGTTGAGCCGGTCAAAGAGCTTGACCAGCACCGTGCTGATACGCTCCAGCGCATCGGCTCCGTTGCCCTTGCGCAGAGCGAAGATTTTTTTCTCCGCCGCCTCCAGAATGTCCTCTGCAGAGCCGACGCCCTCGTAGACGGTCTCGTTGATCTCCGTGGCCGCCTCGGACACCTGCCGCAGCAGCGCCTTGTCCCGCACGATGCAGGCATATTGTTTGACGTTGGCCGCCGTGGGCGTGATCTCCATCAACTGCATGAGATATTTGGAGGTCACGGCCTCGTCGTAAAGGCCGGCCTCTTTCATTTTGTTCAGCACCGTCACCGGGTCAATGACCTGGGAATAGTTGAACATGGAGTAGATGGTCTCAAAAATTTCCCGGTTCTGCCGCAGATAGAAGTCCTCCGGCTTCAGAATTCCGATGACCTCGCTGACGCAGCGGCTGTCGATGAGCATACTGCCCAGCACCGCCTGCTCCGCCTCCATGGACTGGGGCACCTGACGGGACAGCAAATCCTCCATGGGTTGCAGCTCCTTTATCTGTATCTGTTATGCTTCCTGCACGTTGACGCGCAGACTTGCGTTGACCTCGAAGCCCAGCTTGCACTTGACCGTGTACAGGCCGGTGGTCTTAATGGGCTCGTCAATGAGGATCTTCCGCTTGTCCAGCTCGACGCCGTGCTGTGCCTTCAGGGCGTCGGCAATCTCCTGACTGGTGACGGAGCCGAACAGCCGCCCGGCGCCGCCGCCCTTGCAGCGCAGCTCCAGCGTCATGTCCCGCAGCTTTGCCGCCGTGGCCACTGCTTCTTCTCTGGCCTTCTGCAGCTTCTCCTGACGAGCCTTGTCGTTCATTTTCATGGTGTTTACATTATCCGCCGTGGCTTCCACCGCGATTTTGCGCGGCAGCATATAGTTTCTGGCATAGCCGTCGGAGACCTCCAGCATCTGCCCCTTTTTGCCCTTGCCGCGGACGTCCTGCAATAAAATAACTTTCATGGTATGACCCTTCCTTTCCGCCTGATGCCCCGGACGGACGGCCGGGGATCGGCGTCATATTTTTTTCGGTAAGCTCCGGCCTCAGCCGTCGGATTCAAAGTAGCGGTCGATGGCCTCGACAAGGGAGGCCTGAACGGCGTGAATGTCATTGGCCTTGATCTGCGCCCCGGCCGTGGCGGCGTTGCCGCCGCCGCCCAAGGGCTCCAGCACCATCTGAACGTTGATCTCGCCGATGGAGCGGCCGGAGATATACACGTCTTCTCCCTGCCGGAACAGGACAAAGGAGGTCTCGATGCCGGCAATGTTAAGTAGCTCGTCCGCCGCCTGTCCTGCCAGCACCCGGCTGATCTCCCGGTTTACGGCGGCGACGGCGATGCGGTCGCGGTAGACGTGGGCTTCCTGAATAATGCGGTAGCGCGCCACCGTGGTCTCAAAGTTGCTCTGAAAGAGCTTTTTCACGTCAATGGGGTCTGCGCCCAGCCGGCGCAGGAACGCGGCGGCCTCAAAGGTGCGGCTGTTGACCCGGACTGCAAAATTCTTGGTGTCCAGTACGATGCCCGCCAGCAGGGCTTCCAGCTCTGCGGGAAGGATGTCCCGCGGCTCCACGGCGTAGGTCAGCAGCTCCGTCACCAGCTCCGACGCGGAGGAGGCAAAGGGCTCGTGGAGGCTCAGCGCGGCGCGAACAATGTAGTCCGCCGCCCGGCGGTGATGGTCAATGACGGCGATGCGGTTCATGGATTCCAGCAGCGCCAGGCTTTCCACCTGATCGGGGCGGTTGGTGTCCACCACGATCAGCAGGCTGTCGGCGTCGGCCGCTACCAGCGCGTCCTGCTCCGAGAGAAAGCAGTCCTTGTATTCCGGCTGGGCGCGCAGCAGGGAGATGAGCTTGCCCGCGGCGTTGCTTTTGAGGTTTGCCACGATATTGACCCGCTTGCCGTTTTTGCGGCAGATGGCGCACAGGCCGGCGGCTGCGCCGATGGCGTCGGCGTCGGCGTTTTTGTGCCCCATGATAAAGACCCGGGAGGACTGGGAGATCAGCGCCGTCAGAGACGATGCCATGACCCGTGCCTTGACCCGGGTGCGGCGCTCCGTCTCTCTGGCTCTGCCGCCGTAGAAAGAGAAGTTGTAGTTGTCCTTGATGACCGCCTGGTCGCCGCCTCTGGACAGCGCCATTTCCAGCGCCAGCGCCGCGAAATCGTAATCCTCCTGGAAGCTGTCGCCGTCCTTGCCGATGCCCATGGAGATGGTGGCGGCCACACCGCTGGGGCTGACGACCTCACGGATCTTGTCCAGCAGAGCGAATTTTTTGTCCGTGATCCGGTACAGATCCTTGGCCTCAAACAAAAACAGGAACCGGTTGCGCTCCAGCCTGCGCAGCAGGCCGCCTACATCTTCAGCCCAGGCATTGATGCGGGAGTTGAGGTCGGCGCTCAGATTGGAGACCGTGGAATCGGGCAGATTGTTGGTCAGCTCGTCGTAGTTGTCGATGAGAATGATGCACACCACCGGGCGGGAGCGCAGGTACTGATCCCGGGTGTTGAGCAGCTCCGTGGTGTCCACAAGCTGCAGCAGCGCCACAGGCGTCTTTCCCTGAGCCGGAATACTGCCGAATACCCGGTAGCGCCGTCCGCGCAGCGCCTGATCGGCGGGAGACTCCGCCTTTCCTTCGGTGATCCAGCCCGTTTGAAAGCCGGGCATCAAATCGCCAATTCTACAGCCGATGGTGGAGGCGGGAAGGCCGGCAGCCTTGGAAAAGGCTTCGTTGAACCACATGATCTCGCCGTCGGACAGGCGCACGGTGGCCAGGGGGGAAACCATGTTTCCCGACGAGGATTCGGAAAGGGTGTTGACGCTGGCCTGCACATACTCGGCCAGCGCGTCGGCGCGCCGGCGGCTGATGGTCAGGGTGATGGCCAGCATGGCTGCCGCTGCGATCAGTTGTGCCAGAGCCATCCAGTACTGGTGATACACCAGGGAAGCAACGGCAAATACCAGCATGGTGATGCTGTAGAGGTAGGTACTGGTGCGCAGGAGTTTTTTCAGGTTTTTGTCCAAGGCGCGTCACCCTTCT
>JAQYBZ010000147.1 GCA_029003235.1 Bacillota bacterium | reverse complement strand
ATGGGCGCGCAGCCATTCGCCGCTCTGGGGGCACAGGTAGGCAGGGGGAATGTCAAAGATGGTCTTGCAGCCGCTCTGACCCTCCTGACCCATGCGGTAGGCAGCTCTGGCAATGGCTACCAGAACGCTGCCGGTAAATTCTGGGTTGGAATCCAACTGCAGACGGTACTCGATGGTGTGCCTGGTCTGGCCGTCCCAGCCGGTGCTGCCGTTGCGGATGACAAAGCCGCCGTGGGGGATGCCGCTGTGGTTCTTCTGCAGCTCTTCCATGGAGATAAAGTGGACGGTGGTGTCATAGTCGGAGAAATAGTTGGGCATGGTCTTGATCTCCCGCTCAATGCGAGCCAGATCCGCGCCCTCCTCTGCCACGACATAGCACTCACGGGTATGCTTCTGACGGGTGGTCAGTTCCGGGCATTCGCCGCTGCGCACTGCCTCCAGCGCTTCGGGAACGGGAACCGTATACTGTCTTGCATCCAGTACGCCGTCAATGCGGCGGATGGCGTCGGAGTGTCCCTGACTGACGCCTCTGCCCCAGAAGGTATAGTCCTTGCCGTCGGGGAGGATGGCGTTGGCATACAGACGGTTGAGGCTGAACATACCAGGATCCCAGCCGCAGGAGATTACACCGACCTTGCCGGCCTTTTTGCTGGCGGCGTCCACCTTGGCAAAATGATCGGGAATATTGGCGTGGGTGTCAAAGCTGTCCACCACATGGAACGCCTGGGCATAGCGGGGCGTCATTTCCGGCAGATCCGTGGCGCTGCCGCCGCAGATAATCAGCACGTCCACATCGTCCTTTTTCTCAAAGGCCTGCTCCGCCGAATATACCGGCACGCCCTGGGTGCGAAGCTGCAGGCTGGCGGGATCCCGTCTGGTGAAAACCGCCGCCAGCTCCGTGTCCGGATTCTGACGAATGGCGCTTTCTACGCCCTTGCCCAGATTGCCGTAGCCTAAAATTCCGATCCTGATAGTCATAGTAATACCTCCTTACAGTATGTCGTTCATTCCGTACATCCCCGCAGGCTTCCCCATGAGGAACATGGCTGCGGCCACCGCGCCCTCGGCGAACAGCTTCCGGTCGTGGGCTTCGTGGCGCAGAGTCAGGGTCTGGGTGGGGGTGGAGAGGATCACCTCGTGGGTGCCCACCACATTGCCCATGCGCAGGGAGTGGATGCCGATTTCTTCTTTCTTTCGGCGGCCGTCTTCATGCCGCCCGATGTTGAGCTGTGCCCCGGGACGAACGGTTTGCAGCTGCTTTGCAATGGTCAGCGCCGTACCGCTGGGCACGTCCAGCTTGCGGTTGTGGTGGGCTTCCACGATCTCGATGTCCGCATCGGGGAAGGCTCTCGCCGCCTCTTTGGCCATGCGGATGAGTTCCGCGACACCCAGAGACATATTGCTGGAGAAAAACAGGGGAATCTGCCCTGACGCTGCCTCAATGGCCGCCAGCTCTTCCTCCGTCTGGCCGGTGGTGGCCAACACCAGCGGCGTTTTGGTTGCGGTAGCATAGGCCAGAAGATGCTTGGTGGCGGAATGGTGGGAGAAATCGATGATGCAGTCCGCTTTTCCGGAAAATTCCTGCGGCGTGCGGTAGACGTCGGGGCAGTCGCTGCCCACGTCAACAGGCACCACCGTGGTGTCGGGATAGCTCCCCGCCAGCAGGCGCAGGACTTCTCTGCCCATGTAGCCGCAGGCGCCGTGTACCATGATTACCATTTGTATCTTCTCCCTTCCCTGGGCGCAAAACGCGCCTGTCGGTTCAGATGAGCCCCAGCTTTGCCATTTCCCGGTACAAGGTGGTGCGGTACGGCTCCTCCATGGGGGTCAGGGGCAGACGCAGCACATCCTCGCAGTAGCCCATTTTTGCCAGTGCCGCCTTGGCAGGGATGGGGTTGGTCTGGCTGAACAGCGCCTTGACCAGCGGCAGCAGCTCCATTTGCAGCGCGGCGCTGCCCGCGACGTCCCCGGCAAAGAACCGGTCGCACAGTTCCACGGTTCTGCGGGGCATGACGTTGGACAAAACGGAAATGACGCCCCGGCCGCCCATGGATAAAATGGGCACGATCTGATCGTCGTTGCCGGAGAAAATATCCAGCTTGTCCCCCACCAGACGGAAGGTGTCTACGATCTTGCTGATGTTGCTGTTGGCTTCCTTGATGCCGTTGATGTTGGGATGTCCGGCAAGGACCCGGTAGGTTTCCGGCTCGATGTTCACCCCCGTGCGGGAGGGAACGTTGTAGAGGATCACCGGCACGGAGGACGCGTCGGCAATGGCCGTATAGCTTTGGATCAGGCCGGTCTGGGTCGGTTTATTATAATAAGGTGTGACGCACAGTACGGCGCTGGCGCCGATGGCGCAGGCGTATTGGGTCATCATAATGGCGTGCTGGGTGTCGTTGGAGCCGGTGCCGGCAATAATGGGAACTCTCCCGGCGGCACGCTTTACGGCAAATTCCAGGATCCTGCAATGCTCGTTGTCGGTCAGAGTGGGCGCCTCGCCGGTGGTGACGCACACGGCCAGAGCGTTGACGCCTTCAGCAATCTGCCAGTCGATCAGCTTTCCCAAATGTTCATAATCCACACCGCCACGGTTCATCGGTGTCACCAAAGCAGTGGCAACGCCCTTAAAAATATGCTCTTTTACCACGCTAAGACCTCCTCGATGATAGGATTGATTTTGTGTTGCCTTTTTGATTTATGTATTTTACCATATTTGCTCGAAAAAAGCAAGAGTCATACAACCCGCTTGGGCAGGCGGATGGTCAGCACGATGGCATCTTCCGTTTCCTCCCGTCCCAGGTCTGCAGGAATGCCCGCGCTGCGCATGACCTCCAGATTGTGATTGATGCTGTTAAGGAACAGGCGCACATCCTTGACCAGAAATTTCCGCATGCCCTGACGCTGGGCGGCTTTCTGAGACAGCAGCGAATCAATGTAGGCCTCGGTCTTGGCCACGGTCAGCTCCCGCTTGACGATGACGTCGATGGCCGCCAGCCGCTCGGCCTCGCCGGGCAGCTTCAATAGGGCTCTGGCATGGCGCTCGGACAGGTGATTGTCCCGCAGCGCCTGCAAAACGGCGGGAGTATGGCGCAGCAGCCGCAGCTTATTGGCCACGGCGGACTGGCTTTTACCGATGCGCTGGGCGGCCTGCTCCTGGGACAGGCCGTACAGGCGCATGAGCCGGGACAGCCCCTCGGCCTCCTCAATGTAGTCCAGATCCCGGCGCTGGAGATTCTCCACCAGCGCCAGCATTCCCGACTGTTCCTCGTCCATGGTCATGACGATGCAGGGCACTTCCTCCAGCCCTGCGATCCGTGCCGCCCGCAGCCGCCGCTCCCCGGCGATCAGCTCATAGGCAGTTCCCCTGCGGCGCACGGAAATAGGCTGTAAAATGCCGTACTGCTGGATACTGGTGGCCAGCTCCTGCATCCCCTCTTTGTCAAACACCTTTCTCGGCTGCCCCGGATTGGGGTGGATCATCGCCACCGGCAGAAAAATGACGCGACCCGATTCAATAAACGTTCTGGTTTTGGTTTTTTGCATATGACCCTCCGCTCTGTTCCTCCGTTTGCGGGAAAGACCCGTTTCCCGCCCTTGCTCCTGCTGTGTCCCAAAGGCGAAACGCCCGGTCGGAGAAAAAGCCGTTCCGGCAGGGCGCATTTTGCGCCCCTTCGCGGCCGGCGCGTTGCCTTTGGGGTTCTTTGACAGTTTCAATTTCTATTCTAGCCTTGGGGTATGCAAAATCCCGCGAACAGCGTCCGCGGGTACAATATTTTGTATTGAATTAATAAAATAATCACAATATGTTGGGAAATAGTGGGAAATGGCGAATCCGGGAGCAACGCAGCCGGGCGGCCTTGACAAAGACCGCCCGGCTGTGGGTATGAAAACTTCTAATTCTCCTTTTGGGCGGTGACGGCGTCAAAATGGCGGTTGATCTGCGCCGTAAACTCCTCCGCCGCGTTGTAGCCCATGCGCTTCTGGCGGTTGTTCATGGCGGCGATCTCCAGAATCACCGCCAGATTCCGGCCGGGGGTCACAGGTACGGTGACGGAGGGCACCCGCACGCCCAGAATGTCCACATAGGTGTCCTCAATGCCCAGCCGGTCGTATTCCGCCGTAGAATCCCAGGGTACGATATTCACCACCAGATTGATGACGTTTTCGTCCTTGATGGAGGCCATGCCGAAGAGCTTGGCCACGTTGATGACGCCGATGCCCCGCAGCTCGATGTAGTTGCGGATCAGCTCCGGCGCCGTGCCCATAAGCTGGGTGGAGGAGACCTTTTTGATCTCCACCGCGTCGTCGGCAATGAGCCGGTGGCCGCGCTTGAGCAGCTCCACGGCGGTCTCGCTTTTGCCGATGCCGCTTTCGCCCACAATGAGCAGTCCCTCGCCGTAGACTTCCACCAGCACCCCGTGGCGGGTGATGCGGGGCGCCAGAGCGCTTTTCAGAGAGGCAATGAGGCCGGAGACGATGTAGGAGGTGGACTCCTGCCCCAGCAGGACGCTGATGTTATGGACTTTCGCCATTTCCAGACACTCCGGGTGGGGCTGCTGCCCCCGGGAGATCACCAGCGCCGGGATGTGATAGGCAAACAGGCGGCCGAAGAATTCTCTGCGCGCCTCGCCGGTCATACGGTCGAGGTAGGTCATTTCCACCAGACCCAGCACTTCCAGCCGCCGGGCTTCAAAATGCTCAAAAAAACCCACCAGCGGCAGGCCGGGACGGGAGACCTCGTCCACCGTCACCTCAATGTGTTCGTAGTCCGTGGACTGCCATGCCACGCTGAGGTTAAATTCCTCCGCCAGCTTCTTGAGGGGGATGCTGTAGTTGGACATGTGCCTGACCTCCGTTCAAAAACTAACTTCCGTTTCCGTCTGCGGCGCCCGAACCGGCGGAAAAGGCGCTGCTTTGAAAAAATCACGGGGTTTGCGGCGCAAACAGACTGCCGCCCCGGTTGTCATTATACCCCCGATGGGCGCTTTTGGCAACGGCAGCAGGGCTTTTTCCAAAAAAAATCAAGTTTTTTGCAAATAACGCTTGCAATTCCAGTCAGGATTTGCTATTATAGTGTCCGGCGTTTTGACGCCCAGTTTTGGTGTTTCACCGATGGATTGGAGGTGCAGCCAGTGGCTAAGTGCGATATTTGCGGCAAGGGCGTTACCTTTGGGATTAAAGTCTCCCATTCCCACAGACGTTCCAACAGAATGTGGAAGCCCAATGTAAAGCGCGTCAAGGCGATTGTCGACGGTAGTCCGCGCCATGTATACGTCTGTACAAGATGTCTCCGTTCCAACAAGGTTGAACGCGCTATCTGATGCAGAGCAAAAAGGCAAGCAGGCAGCTTGCCTTTTTTTGTTACACACGGGAGGTTATACTATGAACGTCACCCAGAGATTTTTGCACTATGTTTCCTTTGATACCCAGTCCGACGAATCCAGTCCAAGCTGCCCGTCTACCCCGAAGCAGCGGCTTCTGGGACAGGCGCTGGTGGAGGAGATGCAGGCCATGGGCATTGCCGACGCCCGTATGGACGACAACGGCTATGTCTACGGCAGCGTTCCCGGCACGCCGGGCGCGCCGGTCATCGGCCTCATTGCCCATATGGATACCTCTCCCGACTGTTCGGGCGCTTCTGTGCGGCCGCGGGTGGTGGAATATCAGGGCGGCGATGTGGTACTCAACGAAGAACGGCAGAATGTTCTGCGCCAGGCGGACTTTCCCCAGCTTCGGCGCAGTGTGGGCAAGCACCTGATCGTCACCGACGGCACCACGCTGCTGGGCGCCGACGACAAGGCGGGCATTGCCGAGATCCTCACCGCCGTGGAGGAGCTGCTGTCCTCCGGCAAGTCCCATGCCCCTGTGCGCATTGCCTTTACCCCCGACGAGGAGATCGGCCGGGGTGCCGACCGGTTCGATCTGGCCGGCTTCGGCGCGGACTACGCCTATACCGCCGACGGCGGCACGCTGGGGGAGATCGAATATGAGAACTTCAACGCCGCGTCGGCCAAAGTGGTCTGCCACGGACGCAGCATCCACCCCGGCAGCGCCAAAAACAAGCTGATCAACGCCCAGCTTCTGGCCATGGAATTTCATGCCATGCTGCCGGTGAACGAGCGTCCGGAATACACCGAGGGCTACGAGGGTTTCTCCATGCTCACGCAGATGCATGGGGACGTGGAGACGGCGGAGCTGCACTATATCATCCGCGACCACGACCGGGAAAAGTTTGAGCAGAAGAAAGGGCGCTTCTCGGAAATTGCCGCCTATCTCAACCGGCGCTGGGGCGACGGCGCCGTGGAGCTGACCGTGAAGGACAGCTACTACAACATGAAAGAAAAGATTCTGCCCTGTATGTATGTGGTGGAGCGGGCCAGGGCCGCCATGGCCAAGGCCGGGATGGAGCCGGTGGCCGTGCCCATCCGCGGCGGCACCGACGGGGCGATGCTGTCTTTCAAGGGGCTGCCCTGCCCCAATCTGTGTACCGGCGGGGAGAACTACCACGGCAGATTTGAGTACATCCCCGTGGAGGATATGGAAGCCTGCGTGCGGATGCTCCGCTATCTTCTGGAGGACGCCGCCGGAGCGCGCCCCTGAGCTGCCCCAAACCCGAAAATACGCCCGACGCCCGCGAATTTGCTTCGCGGGCGTCGGGCTTTTGCGCGCAGAGGCCATTACATAAGGGGCGAAAGCAGGCGCAGCACCGAGCGGTAGAGTCGGCGGAAGAAGCCCACCCTGCGGCAGTCCGCCAGGGTGATCCGGCGGCACTGGGGGAAGGTCTGCTCAAAATCCTCCCGGATCTGTTTCACACAGTTGGCGCGGTAGAGCCACACGCCGTCTTCAAAGTGGAGGTACAGGCTGCGGAAGTCCAGATTCACCGTACCCACTACGCCGAAGTCGTCGTCGGCCAGAAAGAGCTTGGAGTGGACGAAGCCCGGCCGGTACTCGTAGATCCCCACGCCGTCCTCTACCAGAGGGGCGTAGTTTGCCCGGCTCAGCTCATGGACATAGGCCTTGTCTCCGATCCCCGGGGTGATGATGCGCACGTCCAGACCGGACTTGGCCGCCATGGAGAGGGTCTCAGTCATGGCGTCGTCAATGATCAGATAGGGGGTCATGATCCACACCCGCCGGCTGGCGCGGGCGATCATGTTCATAAACACGGTGCGGCCGGTGGCCTCAAAGTCCAGAGGGCTGTCCGTATAGGGCTGGACGTACCCTGCCGCACGGGGATGAAATTCCGCCTCCGGCGCAGGCTCCACAGCGGTATCGCCGGAAATATGGTTCCACATGGCCAGAAACATCACCGTCACCGAGCGCACGGCGTCGCCCCGGAGCATCACGGCACAGTCTTTCCACCTGCCCACACCCCGGTCGCAGCGGTTGATATACTCGTCGGCCAGATTGAGGCCGCCGGTAAAGGCGGTCTGGCCGTCAATGACGAGAAACTTCCTGTGATCCCGGTTGTTGAGCCGGGAGTTCAGCACCGGCACATAGCGGTTAAAGCAGCAGGCGCGGATGCCCATGGACTGCAAAATGCGGTCATAGTGGTTGGGCAGGCGGCTGATGCAGCCGAAATCGTCATAGATCACCCGCACGTCCACGCCCTGCGCCGCTTTCTTTTGCAGCAGATTCAGGATGGACTGCCACATTTTCCCCTCGGCGATGATGAAATACTCCAGATAAATGGAACGCCGGGCTTTTTCCAGCTCCGTCAGCATGGCGGCATAGGCGGTCTCGCCGCTGGAAAAGTAGGAGGTTTCCGTATTCTGGTAAACCGGGCAGTGGGCCGTGGCGCTGATATACCGCGCCTGTACCGCCGCCTCCGGGTCGTGCCAGTTGAGCACGTCCAGCACAGCCTGCTCCTGGAGCAGATTGGCCGTCAGGGTCTTTTCCATGTCTGCCATTTTCCGCTTCAGCCGCTTGGACAGGCGGTTGCCGCCGAACATGATGTACAAAAACAGACCGAACACGGGCGCCACCAGAATGACCATAATCCATGCCATTTTGTAGGCGTAGTTGCTGCGCCCGGAGAGGATATACAGCACCATGCAGAAAGCTATCACCGTCAGCGCGATGTTGACCTCTCTGGCCACTCCGGAGAACCAGTAGACCGTGGCAAACAGCACCGCAAGCTGCAATAGAATGCCCAGAGATACCAGCACTACCCGGCTGAAAAGCAGGCTCAGCACATTCTTTTTCATATCCTCACCCCTTTGTGTACGCATACCGGGCGGCCTGTCCGGACGCTCCGTGAAAGCATACGGCGTCCGGCGGCCGTTTAGAAGTCCCGGCTGCCGAAATTACTCCGGCAGCTCCCGGTACATGGCTGCCGCATCGTCCCGGCGCACGGTCTCGGCCACCTGCAAAACCTCCACACAGAGGGTGCGCTGGCCGAACTGAATGGCGATACGGTCGCCGATTTTGACCTCATAACCGGCCTTGGCGGCCTTGCCGTTGACCAGAACCCGCCCGCTGTCGCAGGCTTCGTTGGCCACGGTGCGTCGCTTGATCAGCCGGGAGACCTTCAAATACTTATCCAGCCGCATGGGATTCTCCTTTCAAGATTCGTTTCAAATACTGTCCCGTATAGCTTTCGGGAATTTGTGCCAGTGCCTCCGGCGTTCCGGTGGCCACCACGGTGCCGCCGCCGTCGCCGCCCTCCGGCCCCAGATCAATGAGATGATCCGCCGTCTTGATCACGTCCAGATTGTGTTCGATAACCAGCACCGTGTTGCCCGCGTCCACCAGCCGCTGCAGCACGTTGATGAGCTTGCTTACGTCGTAGGTGTGCAGGCCGGTGGTAGGCTCGTCGAGAATATAGAACGTAGAACCGGTGGAGCGCCGGGACAGCTCCGTGGCCAGCTTGACCCGCTGTGCCTCACCGCCGGACAGGGTGGTGGAGGACTGCCCCAGCTTGATATAGCCCAGTCCCACATCCACGATGGCCTGAAGCTTGTCCCGGATGCGGGGCAGGTTCTGAAAGAAGTCCAGCGCCTCGTCCGCCGTCATGTCCAGCACCTGGGCGATGTTCTTGCCCTTGAACTGCACCTCCAGGGTCTCCCGGTTGTAGCGCTGGCCGTGGCAGACGTCGCAGGGCACATACACGTCGGGCAGAAAGTGCATCTCAATCTTGATCAGACCGTCGCCGCAGCAGGCCTCGCACCGGCCGCCCTTGATGTTGAAGGAGAAGCGTCCCGGACCGTAGCCCCGCAGCCGGGCGTCCGCCGTGGAGGCGAACAGCTCCCGGATGTCGTTGAACAGCCCCGTGTAGGTGGCGGGATTGGAGCGGGGGGTGCGGCCGATGGGGCTTTGGTCGATGCAGATGACCTTGTCCAGATGCTCCAGCCCCTCGAACCGGTCATGCCTGCCCGGCCGGATATGGGCGTGGTTCAGCTCTCCAGCCAGCTTTTTGTAGATAATCTCGTTGACCAGAGAGGACTTACCCGAGCCGGAGACCCCCGTGACGCAGGTAAAGGTGCCAAGGGGGATGGAAACGTCAATGTTTTGCAGGTTGTTTTCCCGGCAGCCAAAGACCTTCAGGAATTTGCCGCTGCCCGGTCTGCGCCGGTCGGGGACGGGGATGGAGCGCTTGCCGGACAGGTACTGGCCGGTGATACTCCGGGGCTCGTCCATAATGTCCTGCAAAGAGCCTGCCGCCACGATCTCACCGCCGTGGATGCCCGCGCCGGGGCCCACGTCCACGATATAATCCGCCGCCCGCATGGTGTCCTCGTCGTGCTCCACCACGATCAGGGTGTTGCCCAGATCCCGCAGGCATTTCAGGGTGTTGAGCAGCTTGTCGTTGTCCCGCTGGTGCAGGCCGATGGAAGGCTCGTCGAGGATATACACAACGCCCATAAGGCTGGAGCCGATCTGCGTGGCCAGCCGGATGCGCTGGCTTTCGCCGCCGGACAGGGTGGCAGCGCTGCGGGAAAGGGTCAGATATTGCAGCCCCACGCTCTGTAAAAACCGCAGGCGCACGCAGATCTCCCGCACAATGGGCTGGGCGATGACCGCCTGATTGCCCTGCAGCCGAAGCCCCTCCATAAATGCCAGCGCCTTGTTCACGGGCAGGGCGCAGAAGTCCATAATGCGCATCCCGCCTACGGTCACGGCGCGGGAAATGGCAGACAGGCGCTGTCCCCGACAGTCGGGGCAGGGGCTGGTGGACATACACGACTCGATCTCCCGGCGCACGCCGTCGGACTGGGTCTCCCGATAGCGCCGTTCCAGATTGGGGACGATGCCGGGGAAGGCCTGGGTCAGAGTGCCCTGACCGTTGCTGCGCTCGTAGTGGAGCTGCAGCTTTTCCTCGCCGGTGCCGTATAAAATGACCTCTTTGGCGCGCTCGGGCAGGGATTCGTAGGGCTGATCGAGACGGAAGCGGTAGCGCCGCGCCAGCGCTTCAAAGTACATCCGGGCAATGGAGTCGTTTTTCACATTGCCCCAGCCGGAGGCGTCGATGGCGCCGTCGAGAATCGACAGAGACGGATTTGGGACAATCAGCTCCGGATCCACCTTGAGCTGATAGCCCAGCCCGCCGCAGATGGGACAGGCGCCGTAGGGATTGTTGAAGGAGAACATACGGGGCGACAGCTCCGGCATGGATACGCCGCAGTCCTCGCAGGCGTAATTCTGGGAAAAGGGCAGGATCTCTCCTGTGTCCATCCGTTCGATCAGCACCAGACCGCCGCCGCTGGCCGCCGCCGTTTCCACGGAGTCGGTGAGCCGCCGCCCGATGTCGTCGCGCAGCACCAGCCGGTCTACCACCAGCTCGATGTGGTGCTTTTTGTTTTTGTCCAGGGCGATCTGCTCGCTCAGATCATACAAAGCGCCGTCTACCCGCACCCGCACAAAGCCGGATTTGCGGGCGTCGGCAAAAACCTTGGCGTGCTCGCCCTTTTTCCCCCGCACCACGGGAGACAGCACCTGGAACCGGGTGCCCTGGGGAAGCTGCAGGATCTTGTCCACGATCTGGTCGATGGTCTGTCTGCGGATCTCTTTTCCGCATTTGGGGCAGTGGGGTACGCCGGCTCTCGCCCACAAAAGCCGCAGATAGTCATAGATCTCCGTCACCGTGCCCACAGTGGAGCGGGGATTCTTGGAGGTGGTCTTCTGGTCAATGGAGATGGCCGGGGACAGGCCGTCGATGCTGTCCACATCGGGCTTGTCCATCTGCCCCAGAAACATGCGGGCATAGCTGGACAGGGACTCCACATAGCGCCGCTGTCCCTCGGCATAGATGGTATCAAAAGCCAGAGAGGATTTGCCCGAACCGGAAAGGCCGGTAAATACCACCAGCTTGTCCCGGGGGATCTCCACACTGACGTTTTTCAGGTTGTTTTCTCTTGCACCGACAACACGAATCGATTCTCTCATAATTGCTCCGTTATCAAGGCTGCATCCAGCCGGTTTTGTAAAGGTTATTGTACCATAAATCTGCCCGCTTCACAACCGGTTTGCCCCTGTTTTTCGGACAAAAAACGCAGCAGGCGGGAGCAGGGGCGCAGAATCTGACGACTTAACATGGATTTAATCTTTTTTTGTCTGTAAATTTAACCTGGACTTAGTATGCTATCCTCGACAAATTTCGGAAGGAGCGTGTTTGCTCTGAGTATTTCCAACGTAATCTCTCTGCTGGGCGGCGTGGCGCTGTTCCTGTTCGGCATGAGCCTGATGGGAGACGGCCTGAAAAAAGTCGCCGGCAATAAGCTGGAGCTGGTGCTCTACCGGCTGTCCGGCAGCCCGCTGAAGGGCTTTTTGCTGGGCACCGGCGTGACGGCGGTGATCCAGTCCTCGTCTGCCACCTCGGTGATGGTGGTGGGCTTCGTCAACTCCGGCATGATGAAGGTGCGGCAGGCCATTTCCATCGTTCTGGGCGCCATTCTGGGCACCAGCATCACCGGCTGGATCATCTGTCTGAGCGACCTGGGCGGCGGCTCCGGCTCCGGCTGGATCGAGCTGTTCTCCACGGCCACGCTCACGTCGGTCATCGCCGTCATCGGCGTCTGCCTGCGTATGCTGGGCAAAAAGCAGACCTATGTCCATATGGGCGACATCCTCATGGGCTTTGCCGTACTCATGTTCGGAATGCAGACCATGAGCGGCGCAGTGGATCCGCTGAAGGACAGCCCCCAGTTCATCGCCCTGCTTACCGCCTTTTCCAACCCCCTGCTGGGCATTCTCATCGGCATTCTCTTTACCAGCATCCTCCAGAGCGCCTCTGCCGCCGTCGGTATTCTGCAGGCGCTTTCCGCCACGGGCGCCGTCAGCTTCTCTGTGGCGCTGCCCATCATCATGGGTATTGCCATCGGCGCGGCCGTGCCGGTTCTGCTTTCCGCCCTGGGCGCCAGCACCGACGGCAAGCGCACGGCGCTGGTCTATCTGGTGGTGGAGGTGGCCGGCGTCATCATCTGGGCTGCCATTTTCTACATCGCAAACGCCATCTTCCATTTTTCTTTCATGGACATGACCATGAACACCGTGACCATCGCCTTTGTCAACACCCTGTTCCGGCTGGTGAAGGTGCTGGTACTGATGCCCTTTATTGATGTCATCGAAGCGCTGGTGGACGCGCTGGTCAAGGACAAGCCCGTTCCGGGCGAGGAAGAAGACGCCACCCTGCGTCTGGAAGAACGCTTCCTGCCCCATCCGGCACTGGCCATTGAGCAGAGCCGCATTACCATCAACGCCATGGCCGAGCTGGCGCGCAAGAACCTGATGGCGGCCTTTGACCTGCTGGGGAACTACAGTGAGGCAGGCTTCCGCCGGGTGCAGGAGATGGAGACAGAGGTAGACAAATATGAGGACAAGCTGGGTACCTATCTGGTGGGGCTGACCGGCCGGGAACTGACGGAAAAGCAGAACGAGCAGGTCTCAAAATTCCTCCACACCCTGTCGGATTTTGAACGAATTTCCGACCACGCCGCCAACATTTCCGAGACGGCGCAGGAGATCGCCGAGAAAAAGGTCAGCTTCTCTGACGAGGCCAGGCATGAACTGGACGTCATCGGCGCTGCGCTGAAGGAGATCGTCAATATTACCGTGGACGCCTTTGTGGCCAATGATCTGCACCTTGCAGGCAGGGTGGAGCCGCTGGAAGAGCTGATCGACAACCTGTGCGACAACCTGAAGCTGCACCATGTGGATCGCCTGCAGCACGGCATCTGCACCCTCAATCAGGGCTTTGTGTTCAATGACCTGCTCACCAATTACGAGCGTGTTTCCGACCACTGCTCCAACGTGGCCGTGGCCATGATCGAGCTGGAGGACGACGCCTTCGACACCCATGAATATCTGAGCAGTCTCAAGGAATTGAAGTCCGAGACCTTTGCCTCCTACTTTGAGGAATACCGGAAAAAATACGCCCTGTAG
>JAQYBZ010000146.1 GCA_029003235.1 Bacillota bacterium | reverse complement strand
CGAAGTGACGCTGACGGCAGAGGGGCCGGACGAAGAGGATGCAGTCAAGACACTGGTTTCCCTTTTGCAGAAGGAATTGTTCTGACTTTGAAAGCGGCTGCCTCAAACGCGCCCTCACCGGCGCATTTGAGGCAGCTTTTTCATCACTGACGGGAGAATGGCATGACCAAGGCGGAACTGAAGGAAAAAGCCCTGTCCCTGCCCTGTGAGCCGGGCGTCTATATCATGCAGGATAAGACCAACACGGTAATCTATGTGGGCAAGGCGAAAAAACTGAAAAACCGGGTGAGCCAATATTTCATTGACTCGTCCGCCCATACGCCCAAAACCCGGCTCATGGTCTCCAAAATCGACCATTTTGACGTGATCGTGGCGGCCAGCGAGTTTGAAGCGCTGGTGCTGGAGTGCTCTCTCATCAAGCGCCATATGCCCAAGTACAACATCCTGCTCAAGGACGACAAGGGCTACCCCTATCTGCGGCTGGATATGAAACAGCCCTATCCCCGCATGACGCTGGCCTCCCGCACGGCGGATGACGGCGCCCGGTATTTCGGCCCCTTCGGTGGTCGCTACCTCACCCAGAAGGTCATCGACACCCTGCAGCAGACCTTCCGGCTGCCCTGCTGCAATCGCCGGTTTCCCGGAGACTTCGGCAAGGAGCGCCCCTGTCTGCACTACCAGATGGGAAACTGCGACGGCTGGTGTCAGGGGACGCTGCCCCAAAGGGAATATGTCAGCCGCATGGAGCAGGTACAGCAGCTTTTGCAGGGCAATTACCGCCAGGTGGCCGACGGCCTGCGCGTCCAGATGGAGCAGGCGGCCGAGGCACTGGAATTTGAGCGCGCCGCGGCCTTGCGGGACAGGATGCAGGCCATTAAAGCTCTGGGGCAGAAGCAGATGGTGACCGCCGGGCGCGTGGCGGACACGGACGCCGTGGGCTATTACCAGACGGAGGCCAAGGGCTGCTTTGCCGTGCTCCACTATACCGGAGGAAATCTGGTGGACAAGGAGTACGAGATGGTGCCCCTGTCCGACAGCGAGCCGGAGGCGGTCAGCTCCCTGCTCAAGCAGTTTTATCTGGGACGGGGGGCAGCTCCCCGGGAGATTCTGCTCCCCTGTGAAATCGAGGACGCCGCGCCCTTCGAGCAGCTTCTCTGGCAGCGGCTGCAAAAAAAGGTGCGGATCCGCGTGCCCCAGCGGGGGGACAGTGCCAGACTGGTGGAGCTGGCCGTGAAGAACGCCCGGCAGGAGGCCGAGCGCCTGACCTCTGCGGACGAGCGGCTCAAAGGCTCTCTGGCGCTGCTCCAGCAGCGTCTGGGACTGGAGCGGCCGCCCCGGCGCATGGAGGCCTACGACATTTCCAACCTTGCCGGAACGGACATTGTGGCCTCCATGACCGTGTTCTGCGACGGCAAGCCGAAAAAAAGCGACTACCGCCACTTTAAGCTGGAGGGGCTGGACGGGCAGGACGACTACGGCGCCATGCGGCAGGTGCTCCGGCGGCGCTTTACCCACTATTTACAGGGCGACAAGGGCTTTGACGTTTTGCCGGACGTGCTGCTCATCGACGGCGGTGCAGCTCATGCCAGAGCCGTACAGGACGAGCTGACCCCAATGGGGATTGAGGTGCCCATTTACGGCATGGTCAAGGACGACCGACACCGCACCCGGGCGCTGGTGACGCCGGAGGGCATGGAGCTGGGCATTGACGCCCAGCAGAGCCTGTTCGCCCTCATCGGCCGCATTCAGGAGCAGACCCACCGCTTCGCCATTTCCTACCATCACAAGCTGCGCAGCAGGCGGGTACAGGGCAGCACGCTGGATAAGATTCCCGGTATCGGGGAAAAGCGCCGTCAGCTTCTGCTCAAGCGCTTTCAGACGGTATCCGCCGTGGGGCAGGCCAGCTTGCAGGAGCTGCGCGCCCTGCTGCCTGCCGACGCGGCCATGTCGGTCTACCGCTATTTCCATCCACAGGAGGACGAATCATGAGAGTCATTGCCGGGACTGCCCGCAGCACGCCGCTTTTGACCCGGGAGGGCAGGGACACCCGCCCCACCGCCGACCGGGTAAAGGAGGGGCTGTTCAACGCCATCCAGTTTGAAATTGAGGGCAGAGACGTGCTGGATCTGTTCGGCGGCAGCGGTCAGCTTGCCATTGAAGCCCTCAGCCGGGGCGCCAGAAGCGCCGTCATTACCGACGCCAGCGCCCAGGCCGTGGGGGTCATTGAGGAGAATCTGCGCCGCACCCGACTGGCGGACAGGGCGCAGGTGATCCGCACGGACTACATGGATTACCTGCAAAAGTGCGAAAAAAAGTTCCAAATCATCTTTTTAGACCCGCCATATGCAGAAAATTTTCTGGAAAATGCCCTAAAAAGAATATCAGAAATTGACATTTTGTCATCAGGTGGTATAATAATAACCGAGCGACCTGTGGGAAAAGTGCTTGAGGATCGTTATTCCGGGCTGGTTCGCCAGCGGGATTACCGATACGGCAAGACGGTCGTTACACTCTTTCGCCGCAGCGAGGCAGCGCCATGAAAATTGCAATCTATCCCGGCAGCTTTGACCCGGTGACCAACGGCCACCTGAACATTATCCGCCGCGCTGCCTGTATCTTTGACAAGCTCATTGTCTGCGTCATGGTCAATGCCGGCAAGGAGCCCATGTTCACCACCGCAGAGCGGGTGCAGATGCTCAGCGCCGTTACAAAGGATATGAACAATGTGGTGGTGGACAGCAGCGAAGAGCTGCTGGCGGAATACGCCAGACGGCAGGGAGGCTGCGTAATCGTCAAGGGGCTGCGGGCTGCCACAGACTTTGAAAAAGAATTCCAGATGGCGCTCATCAACCATAAGATCAATCCGGGCCTGGACACCATGTTCCTGACAGCGGAGCATCAATATATGTACCTCAGCTCCAGCGCGGTCAAGGAAATGGGATTTTACAACGTGGATCTGACGGATTTTTTGCCGGAGGAGATCATTCCGGCCTTTGAGAGCAGAATTCTTTCCATAAAAAACAGGAGGAACACAATATGAACGAACGCGGGATTGAAGAACTGATCAGCACCCTGTATGAGATGGTGCAGGACGCATGGGGTCTTCCCCTGGGTGCGGACAAGTGCGTTGTGGAGCGGGACAAGGTTCTGGATCTGCTGGATGAGATCAGCAACCAGCTCCCCGGCGAGCTGAAGCAGGCCAAGACCATTGTGGAGTCCAGAAGCGAGGTCATCAATAACGCAAAGCGCGAGGCGGAGAACATTCTCAAGCAGGCGCAGGCGCAGGCGCGCCAGATGGTCTCCGAAGAGGAGATTTACAAGCAGGCCGAGGCCGAGGGCAACAACATGATCAAGGCCGCTCAGGACAAGATCCGTGAGCTGAAGCAGGTCACCAACGACTATGTGGACGACGCCATGCGCCGTTCCGAGGAGGCCATTGCCGAGGCGCTGTCCGAGATCCGCGAGTCCAGAGCCAAGTTCAGCGCGCTGGTCAATCCTCAGGCCAAGGCGGATTCCCCCATTATCGAGGACGTGTAATCCGTCCGGAAAAACAGGTCAATTCGCGGGAATTGACCTGTTTTTTCAAAACGGCGGCTTATACTAATAGAAACGTGAAAACGCTTTTTCTTCGGCAGATGCGTTTCCATCTGCCGCCCCCGCAGTTCAAGGGGAAAGGTCGGCTTTCTGACCGCCCGCTGCCTGGGGAGAAAGCCCCCAAAAGCGGCGGTTTCCGGTCTGTACGGAAGAAACAGCCTGATTTGAATGTGGCAATAAGACGGAGGTAGGGTATGGATTACAAAGAACAGTATGCATTTTGGTGCGCCAATGCCCCGGCGGAATACGCGCCGGCACTGGCCGCCATGAAGGACGACGAGCAGGCGCTCAAGGGCGGCTTCGGCGCGGAGCTGGCCTTTGGCACGGCGGGTATCCGCGGCATTATGGGGCTGGGCTGCAACCGCCTCAATGAGTTCACCGTGCGCCGCACGGCGCAGGGACTTGCCAGATGGCTGACGGGCGCCGAGCTGCCCCAGCGCTGCGCCATCGGCTATGATTCGCGCCACAACTCCCGGCTGTACGCCGAGATCTGCGCCGCCGCGCTGGCGGACGCGGGCGTACACGTCTATGTCTATCACGAGCTTGCCCCCACGCCCATGCTGTCCTTTGCCGTGCGGCAGCTTGACTGCGGCTGCGGCATCGTGGTTTCGGCCAGCCATAACGCGGGGATCTACAACGGCATCAAATGCTACGGCCCCGACGGCTGTCAGATGACCGACGCCCCCGCCGCCGTGGTTTTTGACGAGATCGGGAGGATTCCCTATTTCACGCCGGGAAAACAGAGCTTTGCGGAGCATCTCGACCAGGGGCATGTGGAGTATATTGCCCCCGAGGTCTGGGAAGCCTATTATCAGGCGGTGCTTGCCCAGGGGCTTTGCCCCCAGGCCGTGGCAGAGGCGGGGCTGCGGGTGCTGTATACCCCCCTGTGCGGCACCGGCAACAAGCCCGTGCGGGAGATCTTCCGGCGCATCGGGGTCAAAGCGGAGGTCGTCGCCTGTCAGGAGCAGCCCGACGGGGACTTTAAGACCTGTGAATATCCCAATCCGGAGACCGACGCGGCTTTGAACGAAAGCTATCGGATCGCGGAAAAGACCCACCCCGATCTGATCGTGGGCACTGATCCCGACTGCGACCGGGTGGCCGTGGCCGTGCCCCATAACGGCGCGTTCCGCAAGCTGTCCGGCAACGAACTGGGCTGTGTGCTGCTGGACTACATTCTCAGAAAGCGCACGGAAAAGGGCGATCTGCCCGACGGCGCCGCGTGCGTCAAGAGCATCGTCTCCACCCCCATGGCGGACAGGATTGCCGCCTATTACGGCTGCGAGATGAAAAACGTCCTGACGGGCTTCAAGTACATCGGCGGAGAGATCCTCCGTCTGGAGCAGGCGGGGCAGTCGGAGCGCTTCGTCTTTGGCTTTGAGGAGAGCTGCGGCTACCTCAAGGGCACTTACGCCAGAGACAAGGACGCGGTGGTGGCCTCCATGCTGGTCTGCGAGGCTGCGGCGGACGCCAAGACCAGAGGCATGGATCTGGTGGATGCGCTGGACGCACTGTACGCCAGGTTTGGCTGCTATGCCGCCTATGTGCAGAGCGTGGAGCTGCAGGGCATCACGGCGGCGGAGGTGTCCAAAGAATTCATGGCCAATATCCGCGCCCATACGCCCGAACAGATCGGCGGCTGCGCCGTCACCGCCACGGCGGACTATCTGGCCTCG
>JAQYBZ010000145.1 GCA_029003235.1 Bacillota bacterium | reverse complement strand
CTATTTCCGTACCACCGACGTGACCGGCATCATCTCCCTGCCCGAGGGCGTTGAGATGTGCATGCCCGGCGATAACGTCGACATGGACGTGGAGCTGATTACCCCCATCGCCATTGAGAACGGCCTTCGTTTCGCCATCCGCGAGGGAGGCAGAACCGTAGGTTCCGGCGTTGTCATCGGCATCAACGAGTAATCAAAGGACAACCGCCTGCGCTCTTTGAGTGCAGGCGGTTTTTCAATGCCGGGCATTGGCTCCGGACAATATACATAAAGATGCACCTGCGAGGCGGCGTCTCTTGGAGCGCGGCGGAAGCAGGCAGAAAATGCCGGTTTCCGGCAGAACGGAGGAGAACTATGAATCAGCAATGGGATCTTTCTGCCCTGTATAAGGGCTATGACGACCCGAATTATCTGGCGGACACGGAAGCCCTTAAGGCGACCATCGGCGAGTACCAGCGCTTTGCTGGGCAGTTAAAGGAGCAGAAGGACGCGGGCGCGGCGCTGCATCGGACGCTGGAGCTGCGGGAGAAAATTGAACTTTTGGGCTATCGCCTGTTTGCCTATGCCGTGCTGCGCAGCAGCACCGATTCTGCGGACGCGGAAACAGCTGCCCAGTGCGGCAGGCTGGAGGCGGCACTCAGCGAGTGCAGCGCAGCCGATGCGGCCTTTACCGCCTATCTTGCGGGCATTGACGATTTGGACGCCCTCATTGAAAAGGACGCGCTGCTTCAGGACTATGCCTATCTGCTCCACGAGCGGAAGCAGGAAGCGGCCTATGTGCTGGATGAAAAAGTGGAAGAGGCGCTGGCCAAGATGAACCTCTCCGGCGGCAGCGCATGGGAGAATCTGCAGCAGTACCTGACCTCAACGGTAAAGGTGGACTACCGGGGACAGACCCTGACCCTCAGCGCCGTGCGCAATCTGGCCTACGACAAAGACCCGGCAGTGCGCAAGGACGCCTATGACGCGGAGCTGGCCTGCTACGATAAGATCAAGGACGGCGTGTGCTTTGCCCTGAACGATCTGAAAAAGCAGGTCAATACGGAGTGCGAGCTGCGCGGCGAGACCAGCCCGCTGGAGCGCACCCTGCGGCACAGCCGGATGCAGCGCTCTACCCTGGACGCCATGATTACCGCCATTGAGGAATACCTGCCCGTGTTCCAAAGCTATCTCAAGGCCAAGGCCAGACTTCTGGGCTATGAGGGCGGCCTGAAGTGGTGGGATCTGTTCGCGCCTGTGGGCAAGAACACGGCCACCTACACGGTGGAACAGGCCAGAGACTATCTTATTGACCATTTCAAGGGCTTTGCCCCGGACATGGCAGAGATGATGAACCGTGCCTTTGATGAGGCGTGGATTGATTTCTACCCCAGAAACGGCAAGGTGGGCGGCGCGTTCTGCGAAAATCTGCCCTTTGCAAAGCAGAGCCGGTTGCTGACCAACTTTGACGGCTCCTTCGGGGACATCGTAACCCTTGCCCATGAGCTTGGCCACGCCTATCACGGCCAGCAGATCGAGAATCACAGACCCTTGAACTGGGACTACTCCATGCCTGTGGCGGAGACGGCCTCCACCTTTAACGAGACGGTGATCATGAACGCCGCGCTGGCGGAGACCACCGACCGGGAGGTAAAGCTGGGGCTGCTGGAGAGCCAGCTTCAGGACACCACCCAGATCATGTGCGATATTATGTCCCGGTACTGGTTCGAGACGGCGGTGTTTGAAAAGAGCAAGGATTCTTTCCTGTTCCCCGACGAGCTGTGCGCCATGATGAAGCAGGCGCAGCTTCGCGCCTATGGCGACGGCATTAATCCCGATACCCTGCATCCCTATATGTGGGTGTGCAAGAGCCACTATTACTCCACGCAGCAGTCTTTCTACAATTTCCCCTATGCCTTCGGCGGTCTGTTTGCGGCGGGACTCTACGCCCAGTACCGCAAAGAGGGAGAGGCTTTCCTGCCCAAATACCGGGCGCTGCTCAACGCCACCACGGTCAAGAGCGCCGAGGATGTGGCGGCCATGGCGGGCATCGACCTGAGCAGTGTGGATTTCTGGCGCAGCAGTCTGGAGATCTTCAGGGATCGGGTAGATCAATTCCTGGAACTGGTATCATAAACCGTCTTTCCGCAGGGCTGCGCCGAATGCACAGTCCTGCGGAATTTTTTTGCGGGATCGCCCGGCGCTGCGCCGAGAAAAAGTGCGCGGAAATACTTGGAATTTTGCCCGATTCGGTGTATACTATATGATACTGTCAATCTGCCTGGAAAGGAGCAGCGCGTTATGCCCGAAAAGGAACAAACTTTGAAAAAACCCGAGCCGCAGGGCGCCGGCTACGGAATCTATACGCTGATACACGACTTGGCCTATATTCTGGCGGCCATTACGTTCATTTTCGTCTTTGCCGTGCGGCTGGTGGGCGTGTCCGGCAGCTCCATGTATCCCACCCTTGTGGGGGCAGAGGAGAGCTACCGCACCCGGGGCGACTATCTGGCGCTTATGAGCAACGTTTTGTACTCCGACTACGAAAAAGGGGACATTATCGTGGCCTGCCTGCCCAGCTTTGAAAGCGGCAAGCCCATTGTCAAGCGGGTCATCGCCACCGAGGGGCAGACCGTGGATTTTCGCCCGGACGAGAGCGGCCAGTGGCGCGTCTATGTGGACGGAGAGGCGCTGGACGAGCCCTATATCCGGGAGGCCATGACTGCCACAGGCTATCGGACGCTGGACTTCCCCGTGACCGTGCCGGAGGGCTGCTATTTTGCCATGGGCGACAACCGGAACAATTCGGCGGACAGCCGCTATCCCGACATCGGCATGATCGACGGGCGCTACATTGTGGGCAAAGCCCTCATGGTGGTGCTGCCCGGACAGGACTGCTATGCCGGAAATACCCGCAGTTGGAGCCGTTTCGGCACAGTGTCATAATGGACAGGCGCTGCCGGATACAATAAGATGCGGCCTGAACCGGCCGGGAGGAACCCTGTGATAACCATTGAGATACCGTCCATGGCCGATAGGGCGGCTTTGGAGCGGATTGCCCAACAGCTCCACCAATGCCACGTCCAATGGCGGCCGGATATTTTCGAGCCTGCCCGGCAGCTTCTGAGCGAAGAAGAACTGGGGCAGCTTATCCGGCAAGAGCGAATCTTTGCGGCAAAAGAGGACGGCGCGGTGGTGGGCTATGCCATCGTCTCCACCAAAGAATTGAAAAGCACCGGCTGCAAATTCAGCCGGACGCTGAATATTGATGCCCTGGCGGTGGAGCAGAGCCACAGAGGCCGGGGCGTGGGGACGGCACTGCTGGAATTTCTGAAAACCCACGCGACGGAAAACGGCGATACGGACATACGGCTGACGGTGAACGAAGAAAACGAAACCGCCATACGGCTGTATGAAAAGGCCGGATTCCGTGTGAAAAACATTGCATATTCTCTGCATATTGCACCTTAGAGAGCGGAGAACAAACCGATGAGCGAACAGACAAAGCCCAATATCAACTGGTATCCGGGACATATGACCAAAACCCGGCGAAAAATGGAGGAGGATCTGCCTCTGGTGGACGCAGTGTGCGAGTTGCTGGACGCGAGAATCCCCATTTCCAGCCGGAACCCGGACATTGACGCCATCTGCGGCGCAAAGCCCCGTATGGTGATTCTCAACCGCATGGATATGGCAGACCCGGCGGCCACCCGCCAGTGGGCGGACTATTTCCGCGCCAGAGGCATGGCGGTTTTGCAGACCGACTGCAAAAGCCGGCGGGGCATCGGGGATTTTGCGCCGGCCGTGCGGCGGCTTCTGGCCGAAAAGCTGGAGCGCTATGCCCAGAAAGGACAGAAGGGCAGGGCGCTGAAGCTGATGGTGGTGGGGATCCCCAATGTGGGAAAGTCCACCTTTATCAACCAGATCGCCGGACGCAAGGGGGCAAAGGCGGAAAACCGCCCCGGCGTCACCCGGGGCAAGCAGTGGGTCAATGTGGATCAGGGCTTGCTTTTGCTGGATACGCCCGGGATCCTCTGGCCGAAGTTTGAAGACCCGGAGGTGGGCATGCGTCTGGCCTACACCGGCGCTATTAAAGAAGAAATTCTGGACACGGAAACGCTGGCCTGCCATTTGATGGAGCTGCTGTGGAGCCGCTACCCACAGGCCGTCCGGGAACGCTACAAACTGGAGCTGTCCCCGGACGCCGATGGCTATACTTTGCTCACGGAGGCCGGAAAGAAGCGCGGTTATTTGCTTGCCCGGGGAGAGATCGACACCGAGCGCATGGCAAAGACCCTGCTGGACGAATACAGAAGCTGCAAACTGGGCAGATTCACCCTGGAAAGCCCGGAACAGATGGAGAAAACAAATGAGTGAAACAGATTTTTGGGAGATTGAGCGCGGCCTGTATCAGGAAGGCTATACTGCCGTGTGCGGCATCGACGAGGCGGGCAGAGGGCCTCTGGCCGGCCCCGTGTGCGCCGGCGCCGTGATCCTGCCGCCGGAGCTGGAGATTCCGGGACTGAACGATTCCAAAAAGCTCACGGACAAAAAGCGCCGGGCACTGTATGACGAGATCACCCGGCAGGCCGTGGCCTGGGCCGTGTGCATGGTGGATGAAAAGGTGATTGACGAAATCAATATTTTACAGGCCACCTTCCGCGCCATGGCGGGCGCGCTGGCCGGGCTGAAGACCGTGCCGGACTTTGTGCTGGTGGACGGCAACCGGGATCCGGAACTGGGCATTGCCACCCAAACTGTGGTCAAGGGGGACGCCAGAAGCGCCAATGTGGCGGCGGCGTCCATTCTGGCCAAGGTCACCCGGGATCGCTTTATGGAGCAGCAGGCGGAGCGCTACCCCCAGTACGGCTTTGAGATCCATAAGGGCTACGGCACCAAAGCCCACTATGCCGCCCTACGGGAATACGGCCCGTGTCCCATTCACCGGCAGAGCTTTCTGCGCAGCTTTTATGGCACAAAGTAAGCTGCTGGGGCAATGGGGCGAGGCGTTGGCGGCGGCCTATCTGGAAAAGAAACGCTACACCGTGGTCGCCTGTAATTACGCCTGCCGTTTTGGGGAGATCGATCTGATCGTCTCCAATAAAAAGTACATTGTTTTTGTAGAGGTAAAACTGCGGAAGTCCGACGCCTTTGCCGC
>JAQYBZ010000144.1 GCA_029003235.1 Bacillota bacterium | reverse complement strand
TGCAAAGACAGACGGTGCGTTCTACCTCAAGAACCTCGGCAGAAATCTGTGGCTTGAATGGTATGAAAGCAACAACTATTGGAGCTGCTATAAAGACAACTCCAATGAAGCACTGTTTGCTCTGAACTTCTATGTCAAGGGCGGCGTGGCTGCCTGCACCCACGAGTGGGACGAGGGCAAGGTCACGACTGAAGCCACCTGCACGACGGCCGGCGTGAAGACCTTCACCTGCGCCAAGTGCGGCGAGACCAAGACCGAAGAAATTGCGGCTCTGGGTCACATTGACGAGAACAGCGACAACATCTGCGACCGCTGCGAAGCCGACCTGACCCCCAGCGACTACGCCATTGCCGATTCTCTGGCCGTGGGCGACAAGATCGTCATCACGGTTTCCTATGACGGCAAGAACTATGCCGCTGCCAATGACACCACCACTGTCAACAACGCGCTGTATGCGGAGGAAGTCACCGTTTCCGGCAGCAGCCTCATCATCCCCGAGGGCAAGGATGTTGAATGGGAAGTCTGCGCCGGCAGCACCGAGGGCACCTTTACCCTCAAGAGCAGCGACGGCAAGTACATCTACAATGCCAGCGGCACCGGTGTTTCCCTGCAGGATGCAGGCGTTGACCTGACCATCACCTGCGGCAAGGATACCTCTGCTCTGCTTCTGACCAGCACGGCCACGGCGTCCACTGTCCGTGAGCTGTTCCTGCGCATGAACAATGCTGTACCCCAGTTCCGCTTCTATTCAACCGCCAACAGTGTCACTGCGGGCTACTCTTCCGTTCTGACCATCTGGAAGGGCTGATTTTCCCAACCAACCAAAAGGAGCGCCCCCTCGGGGGCGCTCCGTGTTTTCTCCGCCGGGCAGACCCGCGCCCGGCGGCAAACTTCCGGAAGGTGGTAAAAAGAAATGAACCATATCTCCCTGCAGATCCGTCCGGCCACCCCCAACGACGCGGCGGCTCTGGCGGCAATTTACGCGCCCTATGTAACAGACACAGCCATCAGCTTTGAATACACCGTGCCCACCGTGGAGGAATTTCGCCGCCGCATCTGCAAGACCCTGGAAAAATACCCCTATCTGGTGGCCGAGGCCGGCGGGGAACTGCTGGGCTATGCCTACACCGCGCCCTTTGTGGGCAGAGCCGCCTATGACTGGGCGGCGGAGACGTCCATCTATGTTCGCCGGGACTGCCGACACATGGGCGTGGGCAGGCGGCTGTACGAAGCGCTGGAGGCGGTGAGCCGGGCGCAGAATCTGCTCAATCTCAACGCCTGCATCGGCTGGCCGGAGACCGAGGACGCCTATCTGACCCGGAACAGCGCCCAGTTTCACGCCCATATGGGCTACCGCATGGTAGGGACGTTCTACAACTGCGGCTACAAATTCGGGCGCTGGTATCACATGGTCTGGATGGAAAAGCAGCTTGACCGGCACCCGCCTCAGCCTGCGCCGGTGCGCAGCTTCCCGGAGCTGGCGGAGAAGCTTCCCGCGCTGCTGGCCGCCTTTTCGGACGACGCCAGGATATGAGATTCATTTGCATACAAAAACGCCCCCGGATGCCAGGCCGTGCATCCGGGGGCGCTGTCTGTCAGGCTCAGTTGTTCAGGTGATGGTGCGCCGTGGGGCTGGAGGCATCCAGCGGCAAAAAGGTGTAGCCGTTGGCCAGACCCCAGACGATAATTTTCTCCACCGCGTCCACGCTGTAGCCCTTGCTGTCGTGCTGGAGCACCACGGAGACATTGTGGGACTGGATGCCCGCAATGACATTTTCAAAGACCACCTGGGTATCCGTCGTCTGTCCGGCGTCGCCGCTGCTCACATTCCAGTCGAAATACTGCATCCCCAGATCGGTCACGTCTTTGGTCAGGGTGGTCATAATTCCGGGATTAAAGCTGCTGACCGTGTTGGAGCTGCCGCCGGGGAACCGCAGAATGGTGGGGCGGATGCCGGTCTTGTTGTAGATCAGCTCCTGCTGCTGGTACAGATCGGAAAAATAGGCGTCCTCACTGGCATAGATTTTGTCGTAGTCGTGGGTGGCCGAGTGGATGCCGATGGTGTGCCCGGCGGCGGCCTCCTTGGCGATCATGTCCGAATAGCCGCCGCAGCCCACGGTAAAAAAGGTGGCTTTGACGTTGTATTTGTCCAGAACGTCCAGAAGCTGCTGGGTATATTTGCTGGGGCCGTCGTCAAAGGTCAGATATACCACCTTGCCGTCGGGGGTCACTTTGTCCGGCTGGCGAAGGGGCAGTACCGTCACCTTGCGCTGGGCGGTGGTCTCGTTGCCGGCGCTGTCGCGGACGCAATAGCTGAGGGTGTACTCTCCCGCCTGCCAGATGTCCACGGAGCCGCTGACCTGCACGGCGTCGGTCAGATCGCCGTCGCAGTTATCCGTGGCCTCATAGCCCGGCTCGTTCAGGGTGGTGCCGGCATATATGGACAGATTTTCCTCTCCCAAAAGGGTCAAAACGGGGGGCACCGGGTCGTCGTAATAGATCTCCCGTACCGTCTGGGCGGTATTTCCGGCGCCGTCCGTAACGGTGTAGACTACCTTGCCGTTTTCCTCGGTGCAGACCACCTGTCCGGTGAGATCGCCGTCGTGCAGATCCCGGGCGGTAAAGCCCTCCTCCTCATAGGCGTGGTCGGGCAGAGTGTAGTGCCCCGGCACGGAGGACAGGGTGATCACCGGCGGCGTGGTATCCACTACCCGGACGGTGCGCACGCCCCGGCCGCTCCAGAACAGCAGGTGCGCCGAATAGTTGATCTCATAGTCTCCCAACCGGCTGCAATCCACGGTGCCGCTCAGGGTCACGGGCAGCGAAAAGCCCTCTTTGCAGAACAGGTTTCCGCAAAACCGTGCCTGCGCCCCCGGCTCGGCATAGGACGCGCCGTATTCCACGTCGATTTCCTTGCCGTCGTTGAGCTCTATGGCCACATGCCAGCCGTTGAAGGCGAATAAAAGAAGCACAGCGGTCAGAACAATGGTCGGAATCAAAATGACCGCCAGGGGAAGTTTTCTTCTGTTTTTTACATTCATGGTCATTGCCTCGCAAATATCCGCAGATTTCTGCAAAAATGTACAAAAGTTGACTGTTACTAGTATGGACGAAAAACGGAGAAATAAGTTTCCTTTTGCAGAAGAAAAATATAAAAAATCCCGTCCTGAAACATCAGGACGGGGTATAGGACAGAATATCACGGCTTTTTGATTTCGATGGAGGCGCTGCCAAGCTCCGTGCCCTGCACGGCGTCGTAGAATTTCAGCGTGACCTTTCCTTCTGTGGCATCCACAGGCAGCGCCTTGCCGTCGGAGGTCTTCAGGTCTGCCCATTTGACATAGCCGGAGTCATTCACCGCAGCGCCGGAAACAAGCTGGACGCTGCCGGAGCGTTCGGGCAGAGAATAGAGCATAAGGATCTCCAGCGAACCCGAGGGCGCGCCGCCAGTGACGTTGAAATGGATCACCAGCCGGGAGAGGCTGTCAATGGAAGTGGCGCTGTTATTCGCGTCCTGCTCGTCAGTGTTGAGCAGAAAACTGGCGCTCCAGGGATAGAGCTGGCTGTAAAGCTGGGCGCTGTCCTCATAATTGGCCTCCGCCAGTTCCTGCAGATACCGGGCGGTCGTGGCGTCGTCGGCGCTCAGATGTGCCTTGGCGTAGCTGTACATACAGCTCTGCCGCTGGGCAGGACTGTCCTTATAGTCGCCCAAGGCCGCAAATGCGTCTGCCGCGGCGGCGTAGTCGCCGGAATCTCTGGCCAGCGCGGCCAACTGATAGTCACATTCGTTCATCCCGGTGGCGCTGTCGCTGTAGCCGCCGGCCTTGGCAAACCAGTTTCTGGCCGCCTCATAGTTTCCGGCCTCCAGCTCCTGCTTGCCCAGACTGTAGCTGCAGCACTGGAGCAGGTCGGTGCAGTCGTAATCGGGATACTCGGACTGGAGCCGCTCCACATAGCCCCAGGCCGTGTCCGTCTGACCGGCGTTGTAGGACAGAACGCCCAGATCGTACAGACATTCCGCCGCATAACGGGTGCTGTCCTCGTAGTCGGGAATCTGGGTAAAAACGGCAAAGGCTTCTTCGTAGCTGCCTGCCTGCATGAGGTTCAGCGCCTTTCCGTAGGTGCAGCTTTTGACCTGTTCCGGGCAGTCCCTGTAATCGCCCAGTGCCGTAAAGGCGGCAATGGCCTCATCGTACTGTCCGGCGGTGACCATGGTGTTGGCCTGACGGTAGCGGTAGGCGGGCAGCAGATAGCGGTAGCCGAACCAGGCGGCCGCTGCCATGAGCAGAAGGATGAGCAGCACTGCCACGACCACCTTTGCCGCGGAGTGCGGCCGTTCCGGTTCTTCTTCCTCATCGGCGGACCGGCGCAGATCGGGGAATTCCTCTTGAACGGCGTAGGCTGCCGGCGCCTGGGGCGGGTAGCCGTAGTTCGGCATTTCCGGGCTGACCGGCTCCGGGCTGACGGCAACGGCCGCAGGCCAGTCGTCATAGCCCGTCTGGCCGGATGTCGGCTCCGGGGCAGGCTCCGGGGCAGGCTCCGGCGCGGGCGCGGTCTCGGCTTCCGCCTCCGGCGCGGGCGCGGCAGGCGCCAGCAGAACGTCGGGGTCCATGTGGGCGCCGAGCCATTCCCTCTGTGCGCCGCAGTGGCCGCAGGTCAGGCTCCAGTTGCTGTTGGGCACGCCGCAGGTGCAGTACCAGCATCTGGTAAGGGCTTTGAAATAAAAATCGTTGTGGGCGCCGCCGGTGCGGCTGGTCTGCAGCAAAATCGGGTAGAGGGGATCCGAGGCCTGCACCGGTACGGGGGCAGGCAGCGCGCAGTAGTCGCACACATCCGGCTCGTTCCATGCAGTGCCGTCGGCAAAGGTGACCCGCTCGGGGTACACGGCCACCGCCACGGTCCGGGGGGAATACAGACTGATGACCCGGCTGTCTCCGAAAACGGCGCCTCTGGCCACATACAGGCCGGTTATAGGGATGGTGTGCATGGTGGTCAGCACCTGGTCGCGCTCGTCCTTGCAGACCACGCGCAGATAGACGGCGCGCAGTTCTCTGCCGGAGAGATTGACCATGCGCACCTGCAGCAGGCGTCTGCCCGTCTCCATGTCGCCGGAGATCTGGTATTTGCTGACAAAGACCGGACAGGCCGGGCTGAACAGATACTGCTGGGCAGAGGTCAGCACCTGATAGCGTTGATAGTTTGCCATAGTTACACCCGTTATTTCATCATATAATTACACATTATAAATATACATCGATTTTTTTCCAATAGCAATAAGTATTTTTTGTATTTCTTTGCTTTTCCACAGCAATATGGTATAATAATGGGCACAAACGCGCCGGTCTGTCCGGCGGACGAGCAGAATCGAGGAGGACGTCATGGAGTATTCGTTTTACGCCTTTGTTTCCCGGATGCGCTATATCACCCGCTGGGGGCTGATGCGCAACACTTTTTATGAGAATGTTTCCGAACACAGCCACATGGTGGCGGTGCTGGCGCACGCGCTGGCGTTGATCCGCCGGGACATTCTGGGGCTGCCGGCCGACCCGGAGCGCTGTGCCACGGCGGCGCTGTACCACGACGCATCGGAGATCCTCACGGGAGATCTGCCCACGCCCATCAAATACTACAACCCGGAGATCAAAAGCGCCTACAAGCAGGTGGAGCATGTCAGCGCGGAGAAGCTGCTGTCCATGCTGCCCCAGGAGCTGCGGCAGGATATGGCGCCCTATCTGTTTGAAAACGACCCCACGGTACATGACATTGTCAAGGCAGCGGACAAGCTCTCGGCGCATATCAAGTGCATCGAGGAGCTGAAGGCCGGCAATCAGGAGTTTGAATCGGCGGCCAGACAGACCCGGAAGGCGCTGGAGCAGATGGAGCTGCCGGAGCTGAAGTGGTTTATGGCGCACTGCATGAACAGCTTCCGCCGCAATCTGGACGAGCTGGAATAGGCGCGGGGACGGCCGCCTGCGGCCTTTTGCCGCATAGTTTCCCTCTTTTTGCAGAAACTAGCCCCAGCAACCGGCGCACTGCCGGGGAAAAGGGGAAGATTCATGGCGCTGACCGCCCTTTCTGCGGCACTGGGGCTCAGCCCCCTTGCGGTGGAGCTCATCGGCTATGCCGGCTCCGTTCTGGTGCTGCTGTCTCTGACCATGACCTCGGCCAAAAAGCTGCGCTGGCTCAGCCTGTGCGGCTCCACGGTCTTTGCCTTTTACTCCCTGCTCATCGCCTCCTACCCGACGATGGCGGTGAACTGCGCCATTGTGGCCATCAACGCCTGGTTTCTGGTGTCCATGGGACGGCATAAGGAGCGCTTTGAGCTGCTGCCCGTGTCCCTCTCCAGCCGGTATCTGCGCCGTTTCACGGACTTTTATGCCGAAGATATCCAAAAATATTTTCCCCGGTTTTCCATGCAGGACAGCCGGGCGGACACGGCGTTTTTCGTCTGCCGGGATATGGTCAACGCCGGGCTGCTGCTGGGAAAGAGCGAAAACGGCGGCGTCCTGCGGCTGGAGCTGGACTATGTTACGCCCCGGTTCCGGGACTTCCGCGCAGGCGCCTATCTTCACGGCCAACTGGCGCGGCTGGGCTACCGCAGACTCGTCCTTCCCGATGTGGGACAGGCGCACCGGCGGTATTTGAAAAAGGCCGGTTTTGTCTTCCGGCAGGGGGAATATGTGCTGGAGCTGCGCCCCAATTGACGGAAAATCCCCTGCCGGAAAGTGCGGTGTTCATAAGACAGTTAACAGTCACAGTAGTTTGAACCGCTCCCCGTCAGGAGGACAATGAAATAATATAAAGATTTTGTAGAGATGCACAGCACTGCGGTGCTGTGGGAACCGTGAATTCCGTACGGAATTCACGGTTTATTTATGCAGCGAACAGGAATTTCCAGTGCTTTTCCATGGGTGGCAGAACGCCCAGATTTCGCTGTACCCGACAGTTGTTGTAGTAATCGTTCGCTTGCCTCAGCGATCCTCAAGCCCGGATTCGCCCTCTTTCTCAAACCGA
>JAQYBZ010000143.1 GCA_029003235.1 Bacillota bacterium | reverse complement strand
AAAACCCTTGACATATGAAAAATTTTCCGTATAATATTCACAACAACTGAATTTTCATGATAGAGGCGCGGCTAAAAAGAGTACCCGTTTTGCAACAGGTATCGCGGACGGTGAAAGGGTTAGCTGCCGAGGAATTACATTCGTTGCCTGGCGGTGTAATGTCCGGGCTGCCGGAGAATATCCGGTGGACTGTCGTTCGGAAACGAACGGAGAGCTGTCATATCTTCGGGGAACAGGGTCCTTTTTCGGAAGTTATGACGGAGGTCATGACTTCTTTTTTGTTGTAATCTTTCGAAAAGGGGAATTCTTATGCAAAGAAACCGTATTCTGAAAATGGTACTTACAGTGGTGGTTCTGGCTGCCATCGTGGTATGCGCCGTCTGCATGGCGGACGGCACGGAAACCGGCGGCTTCCGCGAAAGCCTCTGGGCGCTTGTGCCGGCCATCCTTGCAATCGGTCTGGCGCTGATCACCAAGGAGGTCTATTCCTCCCTGCTTGTGGGCATTGTGTTCGGCGGCCTGCTGTATTCCAACTTCCATTTTGAGGGAACCGTCAACCATGTGCTCAGCGACGGCATTGTTTCCGTCCTGTCCGACAGCTACAACGTGGGTATTCTGGTCTTTCTCGTGGTGCTGGGCGCAATGGTCAGCCTGATGAACCGCGCAGGCGGCTCTGCGGCATTCGGCCGCTGGGCATCGACCCATATCAGGACCCGCGTGGGCGCCCAGCTTGCAACCGTTGCCCTGGGTGTGCTGATTTTCATTGACGACTATTTTAACTGCCTGACGGTGGGCAGCGTCATGCGCCCCGTAACCGACAAGCACAACATCTCCCGCGCCAAGCTGGCGTACCTGATCGACGCAACCGCCGCACCCATCTGTATCATTGCGCCGGTGTCCTCCTGGGCGGCCGCCGTTTCCAGCTATGTGGAGGAGGGCAACGGCCTGCAGTTGTTTATCCGGGCCATTCCCTTTAACTTCTACGCCATTCTGACCGTCGCCATGATGATCCTGCTTGCGATTTTCAAGATGGACTTCGGCTCCATGGCAAAGCACGAACGCAACGCGGAAAAGGGCGACGTGTTCTCGGGCCTGCAGACCTATGCGGACACGGCTTCGGAAAAGGCCAATCCCAGAGGCCGCGTTCCCGATCTGATCCTCCCCATCGTGGTTCTGATCGTTTCCTGCGTCATCGGCATGATCTATTCCGGCGGCTTCTTCTCCGGTGAGAGCTTTATTGCGGCGTTTTCCAATTCCGACGCCTCTGTGGGTCTGATGATTGGCTCGTCTGCGGCACTGGTCTTTACGCTGGTCTACTATTTCTGCCGCCGCCTGATGTCCTTCCGCGACCTGATGGGCAGTATTCCCGAGGGCTTCAAGTCCATGGTTCCGGCCATTCTCATTCTCACCTTCGCGTGGAGCTTAAAGGCAATGACCGATTCTCTGGGCGCGGCGGACTACGTTGCTTCTCTGGTTCAGGCCTCCGCCGGCGGCTTCCGCAGCTTCCTGCCGGCCGTGGTGTTCCTCATCGGCTGTTTCCTCTCCTTTGCAACGGGCACCTCCTGGGGCACCTTTGGCATCCTGATTCCCATCACCTTAGGCGTGTTCCCCCTCAGCGATCCTCTGGGCGTGGTCTGTGTTTCCGCCTGTATGGCCGGTGCGGTCTGCGGCGATCACTGCTCTCCCATTTCCGATACCACCATCATGGCCTCTGCCGGCGCCCAGTGCGATCATGTGACGCACGTTTCCACGCAGTTGCCCTATGCCATCACTGCGGCAGCCGTCAGCTTTGTGGGGTATCTGATTGCCGGCTTTGTCCCCAATGCGCTGATCGTGCTTCCCATCTCTCTGGCGCTGTTGGTCGCGGCACTGTTTACCCTGCGTGCCGTGACCAACAGAAAGGCCGCGGCAAACTGAGCGCCTTTCATGCGCAAAGCGTATGGCATCTGTCAGGCAGATATTATGCCACAGGTTATCCCCGTTCCGCAGGGAACGAATATCATGGAAAAGGGGCCGTAAAAAAGTCCCTAAAAAAGCAGGCTGCGCTGTAAGGTGCAGCCTGCAAAACATTTTGTAAAAAAGGGCTGGTTCTATAGCAGAATCAGCCCTTTGGTAGTATTTAAGTTACCATGCAACGATAGCCAAACAAATCAACGATTATCAGATATTTCACGATTAGATATCAAGTATTCAGGTGGGAATTAACGCTTTTGTCTTGCAAAAGGTCGAGAAGCCTTTTTTGAGCATAAAATAACCGTCATTCCGTTGTATCGGAATGACGGTTATTGTTTGTCAATGGGGACGAAAAAGATGGATTCGCGCCTCGAAAAAACTTAATGAAATATCCCTGACGCAATGTGATATACGGCTGACGCTGTATGATATACTTGCTATGCGTATGAAATAATATCCGTTCCCTCATAAGCCGAAGGCATAACTCATCGCATAAAGTGCCATATCATATTGAAGAGATATCATCCGTTCCACAGGGAGCGGATATCATTGCAAAAAGCACGCCGAAGCGTGCTTTTTGCATGGTGGAGTATAGGGGGATCGAACCCCTGACCTCAAGATTGCGAACCTTGCGCTCTCCCAGCTGAGCTAATACCCCGAATGTGGCTTTTTGTTGTCCGCACATCATCATAACACATTCTTTTTGAAAATGCAACCACAAAATCTTCAAAAACCGCTTTCTTTGGCAAGTCCCAAATCTCCGTCCGCAAACTCTGCGCAGCAGCCCGGCCGCTGTTTGAACCCGGCCGGGCTGCACCCGCAGGCGCCTGATACGAAGCTCTGATGGAACGCTTTCCCCCATGGATGCATTGTGACAGAAAAGGCAGACGCCGCCGGACGAACACCCGGCAGGGAGGAGCCCCCATTCCGGCGCAAGTCCACCGGAAAGAAGGAAAGGGGTTCATCAGCGTATCGTATCAAAACAGCACCCACATTAAAAAAGGGATGGTGAACGCCGACAGGAGGGTGGACAGAAACACGCCGGAGGCGGCAAGCTGCTGGTTTCCGCCGTATTTGGCGGTCATAATGGAGGACA
>JAQYBZ010000142.1 GCA_029003235.1 Bacillota bacterium | reverse complement strand
ATCTCCTACGCGGGCTGCGGCCTGCCCTACTATGTGGGCGGTTCCATCGAAAGCAAAGAAGCGCTCATTGTCAACACCCCGGAGAAATTCATGGAGCTGACAGGCACGGTGGTACATACCAACAGCGAAGTCACCCATGTGGATCCCCAGGCCAAAACCGTCACCGTCAACGGAGAAATCGTCGGCTACGACAAACTGGTGCTGGCTGTCGGCGCGGAACCGGTGGTGCCCCCTGTGGAGGGGCGTGATCTTGCGGGGGTGTACTGTGTCCGCACCCCGGAGGACGCTTTCGGCATCCGGGCATACTGCGAAGAGAAGGGCTGCAGGAAGGCCGTGGTGGCAGGCGGCGGCTTCATCGGTCTGGAGGTGGCGGAAAACCTTGCGGCCAGAGGCATGTCCGTTACGGTCATCGACATGGCGCCCCAGCTTCTGCCCAATATTTTTGACGCGGAAATGGCGGATTATATTCGCCGCCGCTTGCAGGAAAAGGGGATCCGGATTCTGACCGGCGTCCGGCTGGAAGCCATGACCGGCAACGACGCTGTCACCGGCGTACAGACCAGTGCCGGAACTCTCCCCGCCGATCTGGCGATTCTGGCCATTGGCATCCGTCCCGCCACAAGGTTTTTGACGGACACCGGCCTTGCCATGGAACGGGGCTGCATCCTCACGGACGAGCATCAGCGCACCAATCTGCCCGACATCTACGCCGTGGGCGACTGTGCCATGGTGAAAAGCCGCCTTACCGGCAAGACTCAGTGGTCGGCCATGGGCTCCACCGCCAACATTGCCGGCAGAGCTTTGGCGCTGAACCTGAGCGGCGACGCTACCGCTTATCCCGGCTGCCTTGGCACAGGCGTGGTCAGGCTCTCCGAAAAGCTCAACGCCGCCAGAACCGGCCTGACGGAGGCGGCGGCACAGGCCGAGGGGCTGAACCCGGTCAGCGTGGTCTGCGTCAGCGACGACAAGGCGCATTATTATCCGGACTCGGATATTTTTATCACCAAGCTCATCGCCCAGCGTGACACCCACAAGCTGCTGGGTATGCAGGTCATTGGCGGCGGTGCCGTGGACAAAATGGCGGACATCGCCGTGGTGGGAATTTCCATGGGCTGCACCGTGGAGGACTTTGTCACCATGGACTTTGCCTACGCGCCTCCCTTCTCCACGGCCATCCATCCCTTTGCCGCCGCCTGCTCAATTCTGTTCAACAAGCTCAGCGGACGGCTGGAAACCATTTCCCCCGCCGAATACCGCAGCGGCGCGGCCAAGGGCTACCGCCTCATTGACGCCCATCCCGCGCCCACTCTCAACGGGGCGGAATGGCTGGATCTCAAGCAGGCTGCCAGCGCCGCGGAAAAATACGCCAAAGACGAAAAGCTGCTGCTGGTCTGCGCCCGGGGCAAGCGGGGCTACCTGCTGCAAAACCGGCTCAAGCGTCTGGGCTTCACCAACACGAGGGTACTGGAGGGCGGCGCCACCTTCAACGTCATTCAGCGCACCGCCCCTACAGGCGGCAAGCTGCCCGCCGCCGAGATCAAGCGGGTCAAGGCGCTCGGCTGTCTGCAGGACAAGCGCTACGGCGACGTGTTTAATGTGCGGGTCATTACCCGCAACGGCAAGATTACCGCAGAGGAGCAGCGCGCCATTGCCGAGGGCGCAGAGCGCTTCGGCAGCGGCGAAGTGACCATGACCTCCCGGCTGACGCTGGAGATTCAGGGCGTACCGTATGACAATATTGATTCTCTCATTGCCTTTTTGGCCGAACACGGACTGGAGACCGGCGGTACCGGCTCTCTGGTGCGCCCTGTCGTCTCCTGCAAGGGTACGACCTGTCAGTACGGCCTCATTGACACCTTCGGTCTGAGCGGAAAAATCCACGAACGCTTCTATAAAGGCTATCACAGCGTGACCCTGCCCCACAAGTTCAAGATTGCCGTGGGCGGCTGCCCCAACAACTGTATGAAGCCCGATCTCAACGATTTGGGCATTGTGGGTCAACGGGTACCCATGTTCGATTTCTCCAGGTGCAAGGGCTGCAAAAAGTGTCAGGTAGAGGCGGCATGCCCCATGAAAATCGCCAAAATGGAAGACGGCGTCTTAAAGGTGGATCCCAGCGCCTGCAACGGCTGCGGCCGCTGCAAGGGCAAGTGTCCCTTCGGCGTGACGGAGGAATATACCAACGGCTACCGGATCTACATTGGTGGAAGATGGGGCAAGAAGATTGCCAACGGCCGGCCTCTGGGCAAGCTGTTCCTCCGGGAGGAAGAAGTGCTCGACACGGTGGAACGGGCGATCCTTTTCTTCCGGGACGAGGGCATCACCGGCGAACGTTTCGCCGACACCATCAATCGCCTGGGCTTTGACTATGTGGAGGACAAGCTGCTCCATGGCGACGTGGACAAATCCGCCATTCTGGAAAAGAACGTCACCGGCGGCGCCACCTGCTGAGCGCCCGGGAACGGGCAGCACGCGCCTGCCCCAACTTTTTGAATCACCCTGCAAGCCCGACACCCTGGTATCGGGCTTGCAGTTTAAGGAGACCATTTATGAAAAAAGCACTTTCCCTGTTTGTCTCACTCTGCATTGCCGCCTGTTGCTTCAGCGGCTGCCAGGCCGAAAACAGCACCGGCGCCGGCAGTTACACCTTTACGGACGATCTGGGTCGCACCGTCACAGTCGACTCCTGCCGCCGGGTAGCCGCCCTGATGGGCAGCTATGCCGACATCTGGCAGTTGGCCGGGGGCGACCTGTGCGCCGCTGCCGACGATGCGTGGGAGGATCTTGATCTGGCGCTTTCGCCGGATACGGTGAATCTGGGCGAGACCCACACCATTTCCAAGGACGTTCTGCTGGCTGCGGATCCGGACTTCGTGCTGGCCAGCGCCAAGCTGTCCGGGCATCTGGAACTGGAACAGACGCTGGAAAGCTGCGGCATCGCCGTGGCCTACTTTGACGTGCCGGATTTTGACAGCTATCTGCACATGCTGCGCATCTGCACCGACCTGACGGGGCAGCCTGAACGCTACGAACAGTACGGTCAGGCACAGGAAACCCAAATCGGCGAAATCCTCGCCCGCAATGCGGACAAGGAGCCCCAGACCGTCCTTGTTTTGCGCGCCTCCGCCGCCAGCATCCGAGTAAAAAACAGCAGCGGCACCATGCTGGGCGGCATGCTGCAGGACTTTGGCTGCATCAACATTGCCGATCAGGACGAGTCTCTGCTGGAAAATCTGAACATCGAGCATATTTTGCTGGAAAATCCCGACAAAATCTTTTTTGTCCAGACCGGAGACGACATGGAATCGGTAAAGGAAAATGTGCAGGCCATGTTTGACGAACATCCCCTCTGGCAGCAGCTTGACGCCGGGAAAAACGGGCAGGTCTATTTCATGGACAAGCGCCTGTATAACCTGAAGCCCAACGCCCGGTTCGCCGAGGCCTATGAAAATCTGGAGAACATTCTGTATGGCCAGTAGAAAGAAGTTTGTCTGCCTGCTCACCGGCGGCA
>JAQYBZ010000141.1 GCA_029003235.1 Bacillota bacterium | reverse complement strand
ATTACGGCTGGATCTTCGTGGCGTTCATCGCCGTCATGTTTGCCGCCGCCTTTGTGGTCATTCAGAAAATGTCCAAAAACGACCGCTTTATTTCCCAACGCACCTATTATGACCTGTGAGCATCTGCAAAAAGGAGAGGCTTTGTGCCGCTCCTTTTTTTGCGGTCAGTATTCCACCAAGGGCGTGTAGTCCGGCTTGGTGTGCTGGCGGTTATAGGAATCCACAATTCCCTGTGCCGTGGACGCGTCCATGGGGGTAGCGTCACTCAGCGCCTGCTCCGCGCTGTCAATGGAGAACCACGCGCGCTCCGGGTCGGCGTCGGCGTCACAGGCGATGCCCTGCACCATGGTCAGGCTGTCGCCGTCCAGCAAGGAATAATACCAGTCTGTCCGGTTGGTGCCAATGAATGTCTGATTCTCCAACTGATAGACGCCGGCCTCGTCGGCGCACAGGTAGCAGGCGCTCCGCTCCTGAGAGGCAAATACCCGCACCGGCGCACCGTTGGCCATGGTATACAGGGCGAAGATCATCTTGCCCATGTCCCCGTCATTAGCCACAGCGCCGATGAAAAGCTCCCGCTGGCCGTCGCCGTTGACATCCAGAAGGGCATAGCCGATCTGCTCCAGAGGGTTGTCATAGCTGGCGCACAGGGGCGAAAGCCCGGCCTGTGTCAGCGTTTCTTCGTCCCACTTTTCCGCCAGCGCCTGAACATACTGGTCAAGGACACTGTTGTACCCGTCCACCTGGGGGTGGGAGGACGCCTGCGTTTCCGTGGGGGCGGGGGTCTCGGCTTCGCCAGTGGATGCCGCCGGGACAGCGGTGGTCTCCGCCTCGGATACTGTGGACGCCGGGGCAGCCGTGGTTCGGGTGGTCTCGCCGCCGGGCAGGCCGCAGGCCGTCATGGCCAGCAGCAGCACCGCCGGAAATAGCAGGGTGGAAATTTTCTTGATCCGTTTCATCTTGGTTCCTCGCTTTCTGTGTTTGTGAAAAGACCGTCTCAAAGGCAGACGGTCATTTTTCTGTTTATTGGGACAGTACGGTCTCCCATGCCATTGTTTCCGGCCAGCCCTCCGTGTCCAGACAGTCCCGGATGCAGCGGCAGTAGTATTCCAGCTTCCTGCGCAGGCCGGAATCCGGCGGGAACAAATCGGCCGAGCCGGTTATGGCGGCCTCCATCATGGTGGCGCGATCCTCCGTGGGGTAGGTACAGGAATAATCCGAGACGAAATAGCCGGAATCCACATACTGCCACACGCTGTCGGGCATTTGAGTATAGGACATGGCGTAGGCAAAGCCCTCCGGCTCCAGCGCAGCCCAGGCGTCCTCGCTGAACAGGGCGTCCGGCCGGTGCTGGGCGTCCCAATCCAGTCGCTTGTCCAGAATATGGGTAAATTCATGGTAGTAATCGGGGGCATCGGTAACATTCACGTCGGCCGCCAGCAGATACTCTCCCGGCTGCTCCTGGGCAAAGGCCGCGGCGGATTCCACCGTGTCCGCGTCCTGCTTTGCGATCAGTCCGCCCACCAGCTCGATGCGGATGGTGCGGATCCTGCCGTAGCAAAGCTGGCGGAAAAATCCTTCGGGATAGACCGACAGGGCTTTTTCCAGCTCGTCCAGCCCCCGGCTGATCTGCCCGGCGTCGGTGATGGCGTAAGTATCGTAGTGGCTGTAGTCCAGCAGACACCGGTCGGCAATGCGAATGTCAACGCCGTATTCCTCCGACAGCGCTGCGGCGCGGTCATACAAAGCCGGGTCGGCTGCGTCGCCGCCCGTTTCCTGCGCCGGCTGCACAAGGCCGAGGGCCTCGCCGTCCATGGCTGCGCCCGTGTCCCAGAACAGGAGCTTTTCTCCCCCGTCGGGCAGGATCTCCAAAAAGAAGCAGCCGTTGGCGCCCTGATGGAAGATCACGTTGGTGCCCACATAGGCGCCCTCATCTCCGGACAGACAACACCGGGAGCGGAAGGTTCCGTCCGGTTCGTACAGGGACAGCTCCCGGCAGGGCGCGTCCACGGTGAGCAGGCAGCCGGGGGCAATCGCCTCCAGTCGGTTTCCCTCCCACTGGACGGTGGACTGCCCGGCGGCGGTGGAAACCGTGTGGTTCTGCCAATCGTTGTAATCGCTGAACACCCACAAGTCTTCGGCGCGGCTGACGGAGGTAAAGTCTCCCTCCACAGGCAGCGGCTCCAGCGTGCCGGTTTGCAGATCCAGCCACCGGTTCTCGTACATCTGGCTTTGGGCGTCCAGATAGGAAAAGGCCACGCCCTGCGCCCATCTGCCCAGTATGCAGACCTCCCCGGCATCCTCCACCAGCGCCGAGCGCTGCCCGGTCTGCAGCTCCACCGCGTCAACACCCTCTGACCAGCCAAAGCTGTACAGCCGTTGGCCGTCGGCGCTTACATACCAGTCCGCCTCCTCCGTGCCGGGAGTATAGGCGGCAAGGGTCTGAAGCTGCCCGTCCAGCAGATGCACCGTACCCGCTCCGGCGTCGCACAGAGCCACGCTCTCGTCGCCGGTCTGGAGGGTGACATAGCCGCTGCTGTCAAAGGACGCCTCGGCCAGCACCCTGCCGTCAGGGACGGAAAGCCGCCGGAGCACGGCCTGACTTTGGCCGTTTTCCTCTCCCATGGAGCACAAAAGCAGATCGTCCCCCAAAGTGTACAGGGTGCTGTAGTATCCCTGTTCCACCTCCGGTTGGGGGAGATACCACAAATTTCCCTCCGTGCCCACGGGCTGCCGCTGCTCCCAACAGGAAGCGGCAGGCTGGGTGGTCTGCTGGCCGCTCTCTCCGGCGGCAGTGTCGGATGCAGTCTCCGCCCGGGGGGTGCAGCCGGTGAGCAGCGCTGTCAGCGACAGCAGCAGCGCGATCGTTTTTTTCATAGATTCGTTCCTTTCCCTTTTTGCTGCCCCCTGGGGGCGGTACGCCGCAGTTTTGTGAAAACCTGCGGCAAAAGCGAGCTTGCGGCAACCCTGCCGGGACGCCTAAGCCTCCGGCAAGGCCGCCGGTTCATTATAAATCAGTATAAGCCGGACAGCCGGATAAGTCAATTCCCTGCTGCGGCAGGAAACAGGGGTTGACAAAGTCAGACAAACAGTTATAATTAGAACCGTTATTTTTAGAACGGAGGTGCGCTGATGATTGGGATTCTCCAATATGCCGCCCACACCCGGCGGCTGCAGCAAAAGCTGTATCAGCCGTTGTCGGAGGAGCTGGGTCTGTCCCAGTTGGAGATGGAGCTTTTGCTGTTTCTGCGCAACAACCCGGACAGGAATACCGCCCACGACGCCGTGACCCTGCGGGGCTTTGCCAAGTCCAACGTGTCCAAGGCCGTGGAGGTGCTGGAGCGGAAAGGCTATATACAGGTGCAGCCCGACGCCTCCAGCCGCCGGGTGAAGCGGCTGACGCTCCTGCCGGGGCGCAGGCAGGAATGTGACCGCATCGCCCAACAGCAAAAGCGCTGTTTTGCCGCCATTCTGGAGGGCTTCACGGAGGATGAGCGGGACGCCCTTGCCCGGTATTTCGCCCGCATGGACGGCAACGTGGTGCGCGCGCTGGAAGCGCTGGAGGATCAATAGGATATGTTATTCAAGCTGCTGATCTGTTTTCTCGCCGGGCTTGGGGCGGGGCTGGGCACCGGCTTTGCCGGGATGAGCGCTGCCGCCGTCATCAGCCCCATGCTCATTACCTTTCTGCACATGGACGCCTATGAGGCCGTGGGTATCGCCCTTGCCAGCGACGTGCTGGCAAGCGGTGTCAGCGCCTACACCTATGGCAAAAATAAGAATCTGGACATCAGAAACGGTCTGGTCATGATGGCCGCGGTGCTGGTGTTCACCATGGTGGGAAGCTGGGTGTCCAGCAAGGTGCCCAACACCACCATGGGCAATTTCTCCGTGCTTATGACCATGCTTCTGGGCATGAAATTCATCGTCAAGCCCGTCATGACCACCAAGGAAAAAATGGGCGCTGTCAGCCCGAAAAAGCGCATCCTCCAGTCCGTGGCCTGCGGCACGCTCATCGGCTTTATCTGCGGCTTTGTGGGCGCAGGCGGCGGCATGATGATGCTGCTGATTTTGACCTCCGTGCTGGGATACGAGCTGAAGACCGCCGTGGGCACCAGCGTGTTTATCATGATGTTCACCGCCCTCACCGGCTCCATCAGCCACTTTGCCCTTGCCGGTATGCCCGATGTGTGGTGTCTGGTGTTCTGCGTGGTCTTTACGCTTCTGTGGGCGCGGATCGCGGCCAAATTCGCCAACAAGGCCAGTCCCAAGACCCTCAACCGGGTGACCGGCGTGATCCTGCTGGTTCTGGGTCTGTCCGTGCTGGCAGTGAACCTGTTCTGACCGCCGCAAGTCAAACCCTCCAGCTAAGCCGATGCTGGATTTCGTCTTGGAGGGGCTTATTTTCGGTGGGCATCAAAAGATGCTCAAGGATGCTTTCTTTTGCATCTGCTACTCCGCCGCCCGGAAAGGGCGCTTATGCTTCACTTTTACGCCTGAACGGACTTGCCGGATTGCTTGTTGGCAGCTCGTTTCACGCGATGCTTGAAGAGAAAGCTTTTTACGGGATACCTCCATCGGCAGAGTCGGTGGTTTCGGTAGCTAAGAAAAAACAGCCGTCCGGCCTGAGAGCCGACGGCTGTTTTCTGTTCTCGTGCGCGCCGTCTGCCACAGATCCGGGAGATCTCTGTGAAAAAAGACGTAGAAACGCGCCGCAAGTTCCGCCAATTTTTTCCGGCGGGTATCGTAAAACAAGGGAGTGTAATATTGCTATGTGGGCGATAATTTCAAATAAATCTTGCCATAGGAATGGATACTTTTGCATATTCAAAGCGGTTCAAAAAGTCAGGTATCTGCGGAAGAAACTTTCCAATGGGAACGCCGATAACCATACACAGAATCACCCAAACGGTCAAATACTTCTGAAAGACACTGATAGCACTTTTTTCTTTGCTCATAGGTCGCTGCCCCCCTTTTAGAAGCCTGATTTATGAAGCAGTATTTCTACGTCGGCGGCTTTCAGCACCTTGCCCATGGACACAACTTTCTCATTGACCACAAGCGCCGGCCGGACAGCCGCAACCGCAATCGCAAGAAGGCGCCTTCTTTTCTTCTTTCTTTTTCTTTCCAAAGCTGAACAGTGCCATAAGTAATTACCTCCATGTTTTATAGAATCATTGGCTGAATGAAATTAAAGACGTATAACAACCATTCCGGTTGCCGAGGGCGTTTTTATGTAAATTCGTGGCAGACGATCCCCTCGTATTTGAAATGTACCCCGAGGCCGCCATCCCCTGCGATGATTTATTCTGCCAGCCGTGCATGATCATGTCGCCATCCGCGTTCATGATCTTGCCGCTCTGAATGTGTTCCGCGAAGCTGTCCAGCCACAATCTGACCTTTGCATTACGGTTTTCCGCGGTATGCAGGATCGTGCACCGTTACCTTTCCCTTGCCAAGGGCGGCAAGGGATGATAAAATAGAAGCAACCCCGAATACAGGAAGCTTCCTCATGGAAACGAAAGGTTCAGCGTGCCGGGTCTGGACATGGGCGGCATTCAGCACACACCTGCCGACGAGATCGAAGCCATCATTCGTAAGGCAATTGACAACGGCGTCAAAAGGTAACCACGCTGTGGCCGGCGGGCTTCGCCACCCCGCAGCGCTCTCCCCGGTGGGCTTTACGGGAAATCGTTTTGGAGGATCAAAAAACTCCAATTGTCAGCGGATGCTGCGAAAGGACAGGAAATGGCTATGACAGAGATCCGTTATCGCTTGGTTCGCAGCGCCCGCAAGACGCTTGCGATTCAGCTTCGACCCGATGGGGAAGTGATCGTGCGCGCGCCAAAGCGTATGCCCAGGGCAGAGATTGAACGGTTCGTTTCCGGCAAGCGGGAATGGATTACCAGGCACATGGCAGAACAGACCGCGCCGCTTCCAGGGTTCACGGATGAGGAGCTCCATGCGCTGGCGCAGAGAGCAAAGACGGTCATTCCCGCGCGGGTGGCGTACTATGCGCCTATCGTGGGCGTGACCTATGGCAATATCACCATCCGTAATCAGCGTACCCGTTGGGGCAGTTGCAGCAGTCAGGGAAATCTGAATTTCAACTGCCTGCTGATGCTGGCGCCGGAGAAGGTGATCGATTATGTGGTGGTGCATGAGCTGTGCCACAGAAAGGAAATGAACCACTCGCCCAAATTCTGGGGCGAGGTGGAGCGGATTCTGCCGGATTACAGGGAGCGCAAACGCTGGCTCAGGGAGAACGGACAGCCGCTGATGGGAAGACTGAATCAAAGTTCATATGCTGCTGAAAATGCCGTCAGAGTTCATAATGAACCCTGACGGCATTTGGTGCCGGTGGCGGGGGTCGAACCCGCACGGTGTCGCCACCGCGGGATTTTGAGTCCCGTACGTCTGCCAATTCCATCACACCGGCATTTCGGGGAGCGCACATGGCCGCATAAAAAGCCGCTCAGCCGCTCCGTGAGGTCATTATAGTACAAAGCGCCGGGAATTGCAAGCAGAAAATCAATAGCCCATCATCTGGGCGGAAAGGTGCTTGGACAAAACGGCCAGAGAGGTCGCCATGTTCTCGTTCTGCACCAAAATCCCCTGGGGCACGTCCAGATGGGTGGGGGCGAAATTCCAGATGGCCTTGACGCCGCAGGCAATCAGGTCGTCGCAAACCTGCTGTGCCACTGCCGCGGGCACGGTGATGATGCCCATGAGAATCTTTTCCCGGCGGCAGAACTGCTCCAGCATCTGCATGGGATAGACCGGCTTGCCGCACTCCGTTCTTTCGGCCGACACCGCCACGTCAAAGGCGGCGGCGATATTCAGACCGTATTCGGCAAAGCCCGTATAGCCCAGAAGGGCGCAGCCCAGCTTGCCCGCGCCGATGAGCACCGCGTCGTTGGTGTTGTCATAGCCCAGAAACCGGGCAATATCCTCTGCCAGCACCGCCCGCTCGTAACCCACCTTGGGTCTGCCGCCGTCGGAGACCATGGCCAGATCCTTGCGCACCTGCACCTGCCCCATGCCCAGGGCATTGGCAAGCGCCGTGGCGGAAATATGCTCCGGCGCGTCGGCCGGAAGGCTTTTCAGGTAGGACAGATACACCGGCAGCCGGTGCAGCACCGCCTTGGGAATCTCTTTTCGTTCCATACCGTATCCTCCAGTCTAAGTCAGAAGCATGCGGGTGAAATCCTGCAGCGGGCCGTACAGCCGCGCAGCCTCGGCCTGAAGCTGATTCAGGGTAAAGGGGCACAGCGCCTCCAGCCGCCGGTTAAAGGAGCGCCGCCGGAGAAGAATGTGCATACAGCCGTGATAGAAAAATACGGAGAAGTCCGGATAGCGCTCCAGCATGGCCACCAGCTTGGCGGCCAACTGGCGGGAGATGAGGCTGTAGGCCTCCTCCGCCGTGGGCGCAAAGCAGCGGAAGCTGTCGGCAAATGCCTGATCGTCAAACTGGATCTCGCACATCTCCCGGGCGACCCGCCGGTGGGTGAGGCGGTTTTTGGAGCCGCGACATTCCAGAATTACCGGCCCTTCAAAGTCCCGGTTCAGGCGAATGGTAAGCCACTGGCCTCTGACCTTGACCTTATGGCTGGTATAGTGTTCACCGTAGACGCCGCCGCAGGCGATCTCCTCGGCAGCCACCCAGCAGTCCTGATAAATGCCCTGCAGCCGGTTGGCGGAATAGTACCGCTCGGAATAGCGCAGAAGCCCCATGTCGCACAGGGTTTCCTCCCGGGCCTTGCACTTGGGCGCGTCGTAGGTGAAGTCGGAGAAATCCTGCTTCAGCACCTGGGGCATGAACTTGCGCTTAAAGCGAAGCTGCTGCCGCCGGATCTGATCTTTTGCCACGAAAAACAGGCTCAGGCACACCACGAACAAAACGGCGCCCTTGATGCAGCCGGATTTGGCGGCCGCCTCCGTCACCTGCGTCAGTTCTTTTTCCAAAAAGATGCCCAGAGGTTCCATGACGAGCTGCGCCGCGTTCCAAATCAGAACATACAGCCCGTACAAAGCCCCTGCCAGAGACAGAAGCGTTCCAAGCAGAATGAGGATCCTGCCGATCTCGTAGGGTGCGATTTCCTTTCTCATAGGCGCCTCCCGATTTAAATTGGGTGAACTTGAAACGCGGTGCGGGATCGCCGCACCGCGTATGTCTATGTTTTGCGGTCTGGCCTAGCCCACGTCTTCGATCAGGCCGTAGCCGCCATCATTTCTCCTGTAAACCACGGCGAAGGCGCCGTCCTCTTCCTCGTCGCGGAAGGCGAAGACGCTGTGATCCAGCAGATTCATCTGCAAAATGGCCTCGTCCCGGGTCATGAGCTTCATGGAGAATTTCTTCTGCCGGACGATATGGAACTCGGTCTCCTCGGGATCGGGAGCAAAGTCCGGCGCGGTCATATCGGGCGTGCGGGTAAAGGCGTCCTGCCGCAGGCGGCGCGCCAGACGGGTCTTGTTCTTGCGGATCTGGCGCTCAATATCGGAAATGGTGGCGTCGATGGAGGCGAACATATCCGTGGTGCTCTCGCTGGCGCGGAAATAGGTGTTGGCCGCATGGACGGTCAGCTCCACTTTATTGCGGTTCTTTTCCACGGAAAATGCCACAAACGCCTCTGCGTCGTCCCGGAAATAGCGTTCCAGCTTGGTAACTTTCTTTCGGGCGTAGTCATGCACGTCTTCGGGAAGGGTGACTTTCTTTTCGTTGATCTGGATTTTCATGGTACGTCGCTCCTTTCTTTTGAAGAGAGGAAATCCTTTCCTCAAGTTCATTATACCACAAAACCGGCAGGAATCAAGGTCTTTTCTTCAGCCGCCGGCGGGCTCGCCGCCATCACCGGCGTCCTCGGCGCTATCCTCCAGAAGCTGGGACATGATGTTCTGAAACAGCAGATCCGCGTGCTTGTGGAAGGCGCGGGTCAGACAGCGCGCCTGCTTCTGGCTGGGCGCCATGAGCTCCAGGGTCATGAGGTTTCCCACCTCGTCGTCCAGCCCCATGACCACGGAGAAGTCCCCGTTTTTCTGGGGAATAATCTCCGTGCGGATGAAGCTGTCCCGGCGAATCTCCCGGTTGAAGCGCTCCACGGCGGCCAGGGTGCGCTGCATCACCGGGTACGCGATGGAATCCTCCGTCACCGCGCCCGCTTCACGGCCTTTCTCTGTTATGACGAAGCCTTCCTCCGTTTGTTCCAGATGTCCGGACTCCACCATCTGGGGAATGGCTTGCCGCACGTCAAAATAGCTCAGGCAGTCGTCCTGATAGCACAGCTCGTAAATTTTCTGCTCATTGACCGGGTACAGCACCCGCGCCATGACAAACAGAATCAACACCTTCACATCCAGCATATCGTGGATAAACCCGTGCCGCTCCATATCCTTGCACTCCAATCTCTGTTTCTGTGGACTCTTTTTTGATAGTATACCCTATGGGGCGGCGGAAAACAAGTACCCATGTTCACAGCAGGCCGGGGGTTTTTCATATACTGGAGAAAAAGGAGGGCGAAAAACCATGGCTGATGAGGCAAGATTTCTGCTTCTGGGGGGTGATGCGCGTCAGACCTTTCTGGCAGAGGCTCTGAAAACGCGCTTTCCCGTGGGGACACTGGGCGTGCCCGCCCTGCCGGATACGCCTTTGGAGGACGGCGCCCATCTGGTGCTGCCCTGCCCGGCCTTTACGCCGCAGGGAGCGCTGCGGGGCGAAAAGGCGCCGCCCTTTTCCGCCGTGGAGGCGCGTCTGCGGCCGGGGGTCACGGTCTATTGCGGAAAGCCCGGCGCGCTGGCGGCGACGATGGAGCGCCGGGGCGCCCGGGTGGTAGACCTGCTGCAGGACGAGACCGCCGCATGGGAAAACGCCCGGCTGACGGCGGAGGGCGCCCTGCGTCTGGCGCTGGAGCAGGGAAGCCTGCTGGGCAAAGCCTGCGTCGTCATCGGCTACGGACGCATTGGCAGGCTCCTTGCCTGCCTGCTTTGGCGTATGGGCGCGCAGGTCACGGTAGCGGCGCGGAAAGCCGCCGACCGCGCTATGGCGGAGGCGCTGGGGCTGCGCGCCGTCTGTCCCGGCGACGGTCTGCCGGAGACCACTGCGCTGGTCTTTAACACCGCTCCGGCGCAGGCGCTGCCCGTTGCGGAGCTGGCGGCGCTGGAGCCGGCGTGCGTATGGGTGGAGCTGGCCTCCGCGCCCGGCGGCCTGCCCGACACGCCCGCCTTTTCTTTCCGGAAGCTGGACGCAGGTGGCCTGCCCGGCCGCTTTTTCCCCCGGGACGCCGCCCAAGTCCTCTGCCGCGCCATTCTTCGACATTTGGAAAGGGGAACCTGACATGGAACGACCGTCGCCGCGTATCGGCTTTGCCCTTTGCGGTTCGTTTTGTACTTATGAGCCGGTGCTGGCCGCACTGGCCGCACTGAAGCGGAGCTATCCCGACATCCTGCCCATTCTGTCCCAAACCGCCGCCTCCACCGACAGCCGCTTCGGCACGGCGGAGAGCTTTCGCACCCGCATCGAGGCCATCTGCGGCCGCAGCGCCGTGTGTACCATCGCCCAGGCCGAACCCATCGGCCCCAAAAAGCTGCTGGATCTGCTGGTCATCGCCCCGTGTACGGGCAACACGCTGGCAAAGCTGGCCAACGGCATTGCCGATACGCCCGTGACCCTTGCCTGCAAGGCGCATCTGCGCAACGCCCGGCCGGTGGTGCTGGCTGTGTCCACCAACGACGGACTGAGCGCCAACGCCCGGAATCTGGGAGAGCTGCTCAACCGGCGGCACTATTATTTTGTGCCCTTCGGGCAGGACAACGCGGAGAAGAAGCCCTGCTCGCTGGTGGCGGATATGAGCCTGCTGCCCCGGACCGTGGAGCTGGCGCTGGAGGGCAGGCAGCTCCAGCCCCTGCTGGTATAGCCCCACAGGGAAAACGCCGTGTCATACCGGAAGCACATACCGGCATGACACGGCGCTTGTTGATGTATGAGCCGGAACCGGCCTTTGCTCACTCCCTCTAGGGTTCCTCCGTCGTCTGATCGGTGGCCGCTTCGGTCTGCGCCGTCCCCGGCTCGGTGGGCAGAACGCTGACGT
>JAQYBZ010000140.1 GCA_029003235.1 Bacillota bacterium | reverse complement strand
GATCATAACCGAACTTAATTCGCTTTTGGATGAGCGAAATAAAAAATGTAAAATTTTGAAATAACATTGGGAGGACAGAGAAATGAAACAATTGACTTGTGAAATGTGTGGTAGCACCGATCTGATGAAACAAGATGGCGTTTTTGTCTGTCAGTCTTGCGGAACTAAGTATTCTGTAGAAGAAGCAAGGAAAATGATGGTAGAAGGAACCGTCGATGTTACCGGCAGTACCGTTAAAGTGGATACTTCTGCTGAACTGGCTAATCTGTATCAAATTGCAAGAAGAGCCAAGGATGACAACAATGGTGCAAATGCAGCAAAGTACTACGATATGATTCTAGTGAAGGATCCTACTAGTTGGGAGGCTTCGTTTTATGTCGTATATTTTAAGGCTATGGAATGCAAGATTGCGCAAATCCGCTCCGCAGCTATTTCTGTGAGCAATTGCGAAGATAGTGTTCTCGCCCTAATTCGTGATCATGTAGCCGAAGAAAACCAAGAAGCCGCTGTTGCTGAAGTTGTAATGAGAAGCATTCGGATTGCAAACATGCTCGCAGGCGGTGCAAAAAGCCATTATGATGGAATTGATTCCGATATCAAGAGCAAATATACGCAAGAATATGTCGATAATGCTTGCGCTGCTAGAGATATCCTGTATACTTGTGGCTCACAGGTTGAACGCATCTTTGGTAATCAAACAGAAATTGCGCGGTATGCAGCCGATGCGTGGAAAGCAGGTATCGATATTCATTCCAAAGTTCTTCCTTATTTTGCTGACGAAGCTGGAAACAAGAGAATGATGGCTTCCTATGCAAAGAAAATTGGAAAATATGACCCTGCATACGAAAAGCGATACACATACGCTGATAAAAAATCTCAGCTGGAATCAGAAATCTCCGCTCTGAAAAGAACAATCGCAAACACACGTACGGAGCCAAAGTGGAATGGATCGGGCATTTTCTTTATTGTGTGTGGTGTAATCATGATCTTTGCGGGTGGTATGCTAAGTAGCCTTGGTTCTGATGAAGTTTGGCCGTATTTAGTTGCTGTACCTGAACTTGCACTCGGTATCCTTATTGGAAAGCCTAATATGAAGATTGTTGAGAACAATCGCAAGACTGTAAGCGAAGCAAAAGCAAAGCTTGCTAAAAAAGAAGCAGAATTGAAGGAATTGACAAAGTAAATAAGAAAGGCAGGAGAGCGAATCACCTGCCTTTCTTCATGCGCCTCTCTTGGCTCTTATCAATGTACTCTTACTGATCCCTGTCATGGTGGTGATCTGGCGGTAGGTCTTGCCCTGTTCCAAGAGGGACAAAGCCAAAGCAATCTGCTCCGGCGTGAACTTCTTCAGTTTAACAGATTTTTGGGGATTTGCGACTGCACTTACAGTGTACTACTCCAGTCTGATTGAAAAAGTCAAAGCCAAAGATCCCGCATATGAGGCTCCCGTGTTAACTACTCCTGCATCTGGTGGCTGTTATGTTGCCACAGCAGTATATGGCTCTTATGATTGCCCCCAGGTCTGGACTCTGCGTCGCTTCCGTGACTACACTCTTGCCGAAACTTGGTATGGCAGAGCATTTATCCGTACCTACTATGCAATCAGCCCCACCCTCGTGAAGTGGTTCGGACATACCGATTGGTTCAAGAAAATGTGGAAAGGTAGACCAGGCCATCTTCGACCTTCTCTACGATGCCCACATGGTCTGACAGACCGTCCTGTGGGCCGCTGCCGTCTTCGGTTTCGACCGTAACGGTGACGGTGTGGATTTCCTCCCGGTGGGAGATCTCATTCATCATCCGGGAAATCGACGCGAGAAGGGCTTCTTTTTCATTGGTCATGGTTGCTACATCCTGCGGATTGTCGGGGTCGGTGGTTGCCTCGATGGAATAGATGGAAGCACTTCCGGCCATGTTGCACGGGGGTCGGACATTTCCAGCTCCTCATAAATATGGGAATCCCGTATGTCCTGAATCTGCGCATTGTAGTCGGCGTTGATCTCCTGCAACACCTGCCGCAGCTCCGGTCGGTTATTCCAACCGGCAAAGATGCCGAATGTCAAGTTTTGATGGTATCGAAAAGGCGATCCTAAAAACGTGATTGAAAGCGTAATCTGCTATTTCCAAGACAGAGCTCTACATCATGCGAATATGAATCCCGATACGGGGATAGTATCGTTTTCTAATTCCGACCCGTTTTTTCTAATTGATTTCGGTTCATTTTGGCTTACCTGGATTGACTCTGAAGTGCCGGAAAGCCTTGAAGATACTGATTTTCTTTGATTATTTTGACCTTGAGGGAAGTGACACGGGCGAACTCCCAAGGGCTAGATGAGGGTTCGATTCCCCCAGAGGGTGCCAGTTCGGTCAGGAAATCATACGATTTTCTGACCGTTTTTTATACAGCAAGCCGGAAGCCCGCAAAACTGCGGGCTTCCGGCTTGCTATAAGCCCCGGAACCGGCTGGTTCCGGGGCTTCAGTATCACAGGGGTCAGGACAGAAGCATCTTGTCGTTGGCTTCGTCGCTGCCGCTGGCGCTGGAGAACATGGCCAGCAGATCGGGGACGGTCAGACGCTGCTTTTCCTCGCCTGAGACGTCCACCACAATGCGTCCGGCGTCCATCATAATGAGCCGGTTGCCATGGGAAATGGCGTCTTTCATGTTATGGGTGATCATCAAGGTGGTCAGGTGATGCTCCTGCACAATGCGGTCGGAGAGGGCAAGCACCTTTGCCGCTGTGCGCGGATCAAGGGCGGCCGTATGCTCATCCAGCAGCAGCAGCTTCGGCTTTTGCAGTGCGGCCATGAGCAGAGTCAGCGCCTGACGCTGGCCGCCGGAGAGCAGACCGACTTTTGTGGTCATGCGGTTTTCCAGCCCCAGATCCAGCGAGCGAAGCTGCTCCTGGTAGCTTTCCCGTTCCTCTTTGGTAATTCCCCAGCGGAGACCGCGCCGCTGTCCGCGACGGGCGGCAAGAGCAAGGTTTTCTTCGATCTGCATGGTGGGCGCCGTGCCCATCATGGGATCCTGAAACACCCGGCCGAGAAAGGCGGCACGCTTGTGTTCCGGCAGGTTGGTCACATCACTGCCGTCAATGAGAATCGTGCCGCTGTCGACGGGAAACGAACCGGCAATGGCGTTGAGCATGGTGGATTTTCCTGCGCCGTTGCCGCCGATGACAGTGACGAAATCTCCGTCGTGGAGGGTTAAATCCAGATGATCGAGGGCAGTCTTTGCGTTGACCGTGCCGGGATTAAAGGTTTTGCAGATGTTTTTCAGTTCAAGCATTGCGCGCACCCTCCTTCCGAGCCTTGCCGTGGAATACTCTGTCCTTCCAATAGGGGATCGCCAGGAACAGCGCCACGATCAGTGCCGTGATGAGCTTGAGGTCGTTGGTGTTCAGACCAAGCTGAAGGACGATCTGCAGGACAAAGTAGTAGATGACCGCGCCAATGGATACCGCCAGCAGCTTCAGGCCGAAGTTGGAGAACAGCCTGCCGAAGATCACCTCGCCGATGATCACGGCAGCCAGACCGATCACAATGGCGCCGCGCCCCATATTGATGTCTGCCGCGCCCTGGAACTGAGCCAGCAGCGCCCCGGAGAGCGCCACAAGACCGTTGGAGAGCATCAGACCGAATACCACGTTCGCATTGGTGTTAATGCCCTGTGCCCGCGCCATGTTGGGGTTAGCGCCGGTGGCACGGATGGCGCAGCCTTTTTCCGTACCGAAAAACCAGTACAGCGCGAAGATCAGCGCCGCCGTGAGGATCAGCAGCAGGGGAAGGGGGTTCTGAAGGGTCAGCTCGCGCACATACCGCTGAGAGACCAGCAGGGGATACTTATCCACACCCACGGCCTGATTGGCCTTGCTGGTCATAATGCGAAGGTTGATGGAATACAGGGCAAGCTGGGTAAGAATGCCGGACAGAATTGCCGGGATGCCGCAGCGGGTATGGAACATGCCGGTCACGAAGCCCGCCAGCATACCGGCGGCAAAGGCGCACAGCAGCGCCAGCCAGGGATTGCAGCCGGCGCGGATGAGCATGACCGCCGTAGCGCCGCCGGTGGCAAAGGAGCCGTCCACCGTCAGATCCGCCACATCCAGGATCCGGTAGGTGATGTACACGCCGATGGCCATCAGACCCCAGATCAGCCCCTGCGCCGCAGCGCCGGGGAGCGAATTGAGCAATGAAGAGACAAAACTCATAATGTTTCTCCTTGTTGGCTTGCACCTGCAATCGAAGGACAAACGGACGGTTTGTCTTCCGATGGCGGGAGCAAGCAGATTGATTTTGGATGATCCGGCCGCAGGCGTGTGCCTGCGGCCGGAATATGGCCAATGCCGGAGGATCTTTGGCGATCAGTCGGCGATTGCCTCGTAGCCATCAAGGGGCGTAATGCCGAGCTGCTGGCAGACAGAGGGGCTATACTTGGGCGTTGCTTCGGCATACTCAATGGGCATCTGGGAAATATCGGATTCGCCGCGCAGAATCTTGGCGGCCATCTTGCCGGTGGTGACGCCCAGATCGTAATAGCTGATGGAAAGGGTGGCGACGCCGCAGCCCTTGCAGATGCCTTCTTCGCCGCAGATGGCGGGAACGCCGGCGGGAAGCAGGACATTGGCAATGGCTTCCGAGTTGGCAGCCGCCGTGTTATCGGTGGGAATGTAGATCACGTCGCAGGAGTCGGCGGCATTCTGGGTTACGGAGGCAACGTCGTTGCTGTCGGTGAAAGCGAACTCCTCGCAGGTGATGCCCTTGGCGGTCAGTGCCTTTGTGACCTCGTCCACCTGGTAGCGGGAATTGGCCTCGGCGGAGCAGAACAGCAGACCCACGGTCTTGGCTTCGGGGAACCATTCCAGAATCATGTCCGCCTGCGCCTGCAGGTCGGCCAGATCGGAGGTGCCGGAGACGTTGCCGCCCACGGTGCCGTCAAAGTCGTCCATATCCAGCGCGACGCCGTAGGCTGTGATGGAAGTGCCGAGGATGGGGATGTTCGATGTGGCGGAAACGGCGGCGGTCAATGCGGGTGTGGCGTTGGCCATAATGAGATCCACGCCCTGAGATACAAAGCCGTTGACGATGGTGCCGCAGTTGACGGTGTCGCCGGAAGCGTTCTGCACGTCAATCTTAACGCTGTCGCCCAGCTCTTCGGTCAGGGCGTCCACAAAGCCCTGGGTAGCCGCATCCAGCGCCTCATGCTGGACAAGCTGGCAAACGCCCACGGTATAGGTTTTGGCGTTGTCGGAATTTGCCGCAGTGGTGCCGGCTTCAGAGGTCGGCTCGGTGCCGGCGCATGCGGCCAGAGTCAGGATCATGGCTGCGGCCAGAAGCATGGCAAGAATTTTCTTTTTCATTAGTTTTTCACTCCTCTTTTTCTGTTTCTTGAAAGGATACAAAAATGAAAAAAGGCTCTGTCCGCAGAACAGAGCCTCCTTCAAATATCGAAGAAAACGCCGGTCAGCAAACGGATGACGGTTGCTTTTGCCTACGGAGAACCAGGCCCGCAAGATACTTGCGAGCCATAATAAAGCAGAAGCCGATCTGGATGAACGGGGTTTTTACAGCCTTGTTCATGATAAGCTCCTCTCCGCCGCCAGGCAGCTTTCTTTGCAGTATCCTATTCTTTTAGTACTATATCCCTTTGAATTGACAATGTCAAGCGTGAATTTGACAAAATATGCGTAAAGAGGCGAAAAACCTTTGCTTATTCTGTCTTGCCCAGGGGAAAACCGTCCATTTGTGCCGGAATATGCGGTTACTTCAATTCCCGGATGTATTGCAGAACACACGCTTTCAACTCCTGAAGCGGCGCGGACTGGCGATGGCCGGCGTGCATCCCCATGCCCAGTTCCCGGATTGTCCGGGGACTGACGGGAACGCAGAGTACATCGTCGGTTCTGCCGCGGATCATCAGCTCCGTCATCATGGAGACGCCCAGCCCTCGCCCCACCATGCGGATCACCGTCTCGTCGTCCACATAGGAGGCTTTGGCATGGAGCTTGACGCCCACCTGCGCCAGCGCGGCGTTGACATCAATGTCGAAACGGCCGTAGGGCATGAGAAACTCCTGCCCGGCAAATTCCTCCAGAGGAAAGGCGTCCCTGCCATGGAGAGGATAGCCCTTGGGAAGAATGGCATACATCAGTTCGTCGTAAAGCGGCGTCCAATCGCAGGTTCCGTAGTTCTGGCGGCTGGCAAAAATGACGTCGGCCTTGCCTGCCTCCAGCAGCTCAAAGGGCTCCAGTGCGTGATCCACCATGCGCAGATCCACCTCGGCATCGGGACATCTGCGGCGGAACCGGTACAGGATCTCCGGCATCCAGTGCATGGCGATGCTGGAGTAGGCGGCAATATGGAGGGTCTGCGCAGTCGCCTCCGTGATGGCTTTGATCTGATTTTCCAAATTGGCGTTGGCGCGCAGGAATTCCCGGATGGCGGGCAAAAGCTGCCGTCCCTGCTCTGTCAGGGAAATGCCGCTGTGATCGCGGGTCAAAAGGCAGATGCCCAACTCCCGTTCCAGACTGTTCATCATGTGGGTCAGGCCAGACTGGGTATAGCCGACGACCTCCGCCGCCTTGGTAAAGCTGCCCAGATCGGCGGCGGTGACCAGAATTTCCAGCTTCTTACTGTCCATGGTGGAAATCTCCTCTCCGGCTTTATATTAGAAATTGTCATGGAACTATTATAATCCCGTGTTTCTCAAATGGCAAGAGGCATGATAAAATGAGACGCAAAGAGGAGATGAGGAACAGATGTCACAGAAACGATTGACCTGGAAACAGCGGGTACTGGTTGCAGGAACCCTGTTCGGTATGTTTTTCGGCGCGGGAAATCTGATATTCCCGGTACATTTGGGACAGCTTGCGGGTCGCAATGTGGTGCCCGCCATGATCGGCTTTATCATTACGGCGGTGGGGATTCCCATTTTGGGCGTGGCAGCCATCGGCAACACCCATTCCGACGGCTTGCAGTCTCTGGCCAACAAGGTGGGCAGACCCTACAGCTACCTGTTTACCTGCCTGCTGTATCTGACCATCGGCCCCCTGTTTGCCATTCCCCGATGCGCCACGACC
>JAQYBZ010000139.1 GCA_029003235.1 Bacillota bacterium | reverse complement strand
GAATTTACCGGCAGCGTTCTGGTAGCCATTGCCAGAGCTGCCTACCGCATGGGTCAGGAGGGTCAGAGCGGCTGCAAGACCATCTTTGACATTCCCCCTGCCTACCTGTGCCCCCAGAGCGGCGAATGGCTGCGCGCCCATCTGCTGTAACCAAAAAACATTCCGTGTCCCGGAGGCGTTTCTCCGGGGCACGGATTTTTTCGGCTTTTTTGTCATTTTGCCGCTGTGCTGCATAGAATGAACCGGGGGATGGTTATGGCACGGCTCATTATGAAATTTGGCGGCACCTCCCTGGCAGACACGGAACGCATCCGGGCAGCGGCGCAGACCATTGCCCGGGCAGCGTCCGACGGCCATCAGGTGGTGGCGGTGCTCTCAGCGCAGGGACATATGACCGACGAGCTGGTTCAAAAGGCGGAGCAGATCCACCCGGCCTTTCCGCCCCGGGAGCTGGATATGCTCCTGTCCGTGGGAGAGCAGATCTCCGTCAGCCTGTGCGCGGCGGCGCTGGTCGGGCTCCACTGCCCGGCGGTCTCCCTCACTGGTTGGCAGGCGGGGCTTCTGACCGACAGCCGGCACACCCAGGCAGAGGTACTGACCCTTTGCTCCGACCGGATCGAGCGGGAGCTTGCCCAGGGCAAAGTGGTGCTGGTGGCGGGCTTTCAGGGCATGGACGCGGCGCAGGACATCACCACCCTGGGCCGGGGCGGCTCCGATACCACGGCGGTGGCGCTGGCAGTGCTGCTGGGCGCCCGCCGCTGTGTGATCTACACCGACGTGGACGGCGTTTTCACTGCGGACCCCCGCACCCATCCGGAGGCGGAAAAGCTGGACTATCTGACCTATGATCAGATGCTGGCGCTGGCAGCCGCAGGGGCGCAGGTACTCCACGAGCGGTGTGTGCGTCTGGCAAAGGCGCATGGGCTGTCCATTGAGGTGCGCTCAGCCTTTCATGCAGTCCCCGGCACCATTGTGGGGCCGTAACGCCCCACCGCCGGGGACGCCGCAAAAAAGCAAATGTGCTGCAAAATGAGTCTCATTTTGCAGCACATATTTTTCTTTCGCCGTGATCAGGCTGCGCGCCTTTCGGGACAGACCGCATCCGGGCTCAGAGAATGTCCCGGCTGTCATAGGCCTTGTCCGGCAGCAGCTCCGACAGCCCCACCAGCGCCGGGGACAGGCCGCCCACCACAGGCAGTCGGCAGCGCACCGTATCCTCGGCGGGACGGTCGATACGCAGCGTAAAGGAAACGCAGATGTTGCCGTCCGCCGCCGTAGCCAGCAGCAAACTGCCGCCGTGGAGCATGGCGATCTGACGCACAAGGGGCAGACCCACGCCTACGCCGAAGCGCTCGTCCTCCGGCCGGATGGGCAGACTGCAGCGCGTAAACAGGGTCTCGTGGCCGACATTGCGGGAGCAACTAAAGAAATCCAACTGCAAAAAGGGTGCGCGGTGGATGACGCGCACGGTGATATGGCGATTGGAGGAGCACTCCCCCGCGTTGGACAGCAGATTCCAGATGGCCAGCTCTGTCAAATTCCGATCCAGACTGCCGTTGAACAGCTTGTCCGGCATCTGCACGTCCAGATGGATTCCCGCGTCCTTGAGCAGATCTCTGGCTTTGAGGAACAGGTCGTCCAGAAAATCCACCACCGGTGTTTTTTGCAGATTCAGGGTATAGGAACCGCTGCGGAGCTTTTCCAGATAGTCCAGATTCCCCGCCAGCCGCTCCACCTGATAAATGCTGTGCAGCACGGCGGCAGAATAGCGCAGCAGCCGGTCATCCTCCTTTTCCTCCGCTTCCTGCAGCAGCGGTAAAGCGGCATTGAGAAGAACGTGGAGGGTGCTGCGCAGACGGCTGCTGGTGCGCGCCAGAATCTGAATGGGAATGGTCTGCGTTTCCTCGTGGAGGAAACACAGAGTGTACTGCCGGTAGGGACGCACCCTGGCCGTGAACTGCTGGCCGGCAATGACACAGGGAAAGGGCGCAGGCTCCTCACCCATGGGCTGAGGATACTGCACCTCCGTACCTAAAAACCGTTCCACCGGCGTGCCCTCTTCTATCCCCAAAGCACGAAAAGCCGGATTGACACAGCATACAACACCGTCTTCGGCAGCAAACATCGGCTGGTCGATACAATCAAATAATTTTTTCAGATCGTCTAGTACAATGGCGTCCATGATGCCTCCTCGCTTTCTATCGGAAAAAATGTTCGATACGATTACTGTTAGAACAAGTCTTTCGGACGGTTTTTCTCAATAGAGTTGGAATAATATGGAACAATCCGCTGTTTTCACCACATTTTAAGGCAAAAGCATGGAAACGTTTTCTAATCAGTGTCCACTGTAGAGCCGCTGTGGGGCTTTCTGCATACCGCAGGGGGTGCAGCTTCATAAAAGCGGCTCTTTTTCACCGTTTGAAAGGAACAGGAAACTAATACTAGTATGGCTGATTGGCAAAAAAACTTGCATGGGGCGATTTTCAGACACGTGGGAAATCTCTCATGTTTTTACCATCATACCGGAAAAAAGCGCAAATTGCAAGTAAGTTTCCCGTTTTTCGGGAAAATTACCGGGGATTCGACTGCCACAGGCCAAAGGGTTGTTGATTTTGCCGCATGGAACGGATATAATGAAGAAAACGCAGGAAGGTGAAGGCAATGGCAAAGACACTGGTTTTGGCGGAAAAGCCCTCTGTGGGCAAGGAGCTGGCGCGGGTGCTGGGCTGCCGGCGGGGCGGCGACGGCTATCTGGAGGGCGATCGCTATGTGGTCACCTGGGCGCTGGGGCATCTGGTGACGCTGGCTGACCCGGACGTCTACGACAAAAAGCTGGAAAAATGGAATATGGAAGACCTTCCCATGCTGCCGGAGCCCATGAAGCTGGTGGTCATCCGGGAAACCAGCCGCCAGTTCAAGGTAGTGCAGTCGCTGATGAAGCGCAGCGACGTGTCAGAGCTGGTCATTGCCACGGACGCGGGCCGCGAGGGCGAACTGGTCGCCCGGTGGATCATGGTGAAAGCGGGCTGGAACAAGCCCGCCAAACGGCTGTGGATCTCCTCTCAGACCGACCGCGCCATCCGGGAGGGCTTCGCCAACCTGAAGCCCAGCCAGGACTATGACGACCTGTTCCGTTCTGCCCAGGCACGCAGCGAGGCCGACTGGCTGGTGGGGCTCAACGTGACCCGCGCCCTGACCTGCAAATACAACGCGCAGCTCTCTGCCGGACGGGTGCAGACGCCCACTTTGGCGCTCATCGTCCAGCGGGAAGACGAGATCCGCCGCTTTGTGCCCAAAGAATTCTACGGTGCGGCCATTGAGCTGGACGGCTTTCACGCCACATGGCGGGACAAAAACGGGCAGGGGCGCACCTTTGACCGGGCGGAGGCGGAAAAGATCGTCCGGGAATGTACGGCAAAGCCCTGCGTGCTGTCTCAGGTCAGCCGCATGAAGCGGCAGACGCCGCCGCCTGCGGCCTACGATCTGACGGAGCTACAGCGGGACGCCAACCGCAAATACGCCTACAGCGCCAAGGAGACGCTGGATCTGATGCAGTCCCTTTACGAGCGCCACAAGGTGCTCACCTATCCCCGTACCGACAGCCGGTACATTTCCGACGACGTGGTTCCCACGCTGCCCGACCGGCTGCGCGCCGTCATGACCGGCCCCTATAAGGAGCTGGCACAGCAGGTGTTCCGCGCCCGTCCCCTGCAGACAAAGTATCTGGTCAACAACGCCAAGGTCACGGATCACCATGCCATCATTCCCACGGAGGAAGCGCCGGATCTGCTGCAAATGACAGGACCCGAGCGCAACATCTACGATCTGGTGGTGCGGCGGTTTTTGGCGGTGCTGCTGCCGCCCTTTACGTATGAGCAGATCAAGCTGACGGTGAGCGTGGGGGACTATCATTTTGTGGCCAACGGCAGACTGGTGCGCCAGCAGGGCTGGAAAGCGGCCTATGACAAATTGGCCGGTCTGGGCGACGAGCAGGCAGAGGAGGACGAGCAGCGTCTGCCGGAGCTGACCCAGGGGCAGCGCATGCAGGTGCGTGCCGCCCGTGTCACCACAGGAAAGACCTCCCCTCCGGCGCGGTATACCGAGGCCACCCTTTTGACCGCCATGGAGCATCCCGCCGGACAGGTGGAGGACAAACACTTAAGCCAGATTTTGCAGCAGACCAGCGGTCTCGGCACCCCGGCCACCCGGGCGGACATTATCGAAAAGCTGTTTTCTTCCTTTTACATCGAGCGCCACGGCAAGGAACTGATGCCCACCTCCAAGGGCATCCAGCTCATCGGCCTTGTGCCGCCGGAGCTGCGCAGCGCCGAACTCACCGCCCGGTGGGAGGATCGGCTGGCGCGCATTGCCAAGGGGCAGGAACGGGATCGGGAGTTCGTCTCCCAGATGCGTACCTACGCCGCCAAGCTGGTGGAGCAGGTCAAGGCCAGCGACGCCAAATATACCCATGACAACCAGACGCGCAAGCCCTGCCCCCAGTGCGGCAAGCTGCTTTTGCTGGTCAAGGGCAAGCGGGGCGATATGCTGGTCTGCCCCGACAGGGAATGCGGCTTCCGCAAGAGCGTGACCCAAGTCACCAACGCCCGCTGCCCTAACTGCCACAAAAAGCTGGAGCTTTGGGGCGAGGGAGACAAGCGGATGTTCGCCTGCGCCTGCGGCTATCGGGAAAAACTATCGGACTTTACAGAGCGCAGAAAGCGCGACGGCGCAGGCAAGAGCGACGTGCGCCGCTATCTGGCGCAGCAGCAGAACCAACAGCAAACTGCCAACCCCGCCATGGCGGATGCATTGGCAAAATGGATGGAGAAAAACAAAAAATGAGAGCAGACCCACTGTTATACAACGATCCGGCACTTCACGCCGATATTCTGGAAGCCCTGCGGCGAAACAGCGCCACGGTGCTGTACGATGCGCCCGACGGAATCCTCATTCGGGAGAATTCCTACGGCCTGCTCATGCTCTCCGCCCGGGAGGAGACGGGAAAACGCCTGATCGACGGCATTACGGACTGCGAGTGCATGGTACTGCGGGGGGACGCCCTGGAGCCTTACGCCCGCCAGAAGCTGGGCTTTACGGGAGAAAACCCCTGCTGGCAGGTACTCTATGAGAAAAAAGAGCCTCTGCCCGTCACCGGCACGCTGGAGATCCGCCACCCCGACGCGGCGGACTACCCGCAGGTACGGCAGACCTATCATCTGGCAGGCGACGAGGAACTGTACCACGATTTTTGCGGCGAGGATTTCTTCGGTGCCTATGAAAACGGAGAATTTGTGGGCTATATCGGCATCCACGACGAGGGCTCCATGGGTATGCTGGAGATCTTCCCGCCCTATCGCCGCCGGGGCTATGCCCGTGAGCTGTACTCCTTTCTCATCAACCGGCAGGTGAAGCTGGGGCGCATCGCCTACGCGCAGGTAGTGTGCAGCAACGACGCCTCTCTGGCCTTGCAGCGCCAGTTGGGGATGACCTTCTCCCGGCAGAAGGTGTACTGGATGTGGCGCTGAGCCGGGTGCAGGCTTGTCAATCGGAGAAAAATATGCTACAATGCACCAGAGAACCGAAACGGAGGAGATTGCTATGGTTTGCCCCAAGTGCGGCGCACAGATAGAAAAAGATTCCAATTTCTGCCGCTTCTGCGGCACACCGGCAGTGCGGCCTGTCACAGGCGGCGAGGCCTGTGACATGGCATCTGCAGAGCGGGACGCCCCGGAACCTGAGATTTCTGCGCTCCGGCCGGACGCTGCGGCAGACTCCACGCCGCAGGCCGCAGCTCCTGCGCCGGAAGAGGCCACGCAGGACGGAAGCCGGGTGGCGTTTACCTATGAAAACGGTTACCGGCTGGACGTGCCGGAGACAGACTTTCCCTCCACGGCCACAGCGCAGGCTGAGCCATGGCAGACGGCGGAGGCGCCCAAGCCCCACAAAAAGAAAAAGATCCTGCTCATTGCCGTGGCGGTGGTGCTGATCATGGCACTGACGGCAGGCGTGACTTTGGCCGTTCTGACCTTTACGGACACCGGCGCATTGTTTGGACTTTTTTCCGCCGGGGAAGACAAGCTGGCGAAGGAGCTGGAGCGCACATGGTATCTCAGCGGCACCGGCTCTGCCTTGGTGCTTCTGGAGTTTGACAACGGCTACGGCACCTGTGCGCAGCAGTACCAGCTCTTCGGCTATCAGGGAAGCGAGACGCTGGCAGAGTTTACCTACGAGATCACCGGCAGAGATACGGTGCGCATCAGCTATGGCGGAAAGGTGCAGGAATTTCAGGTGGACATTTCCGACGACGGTCTGCAGATGACCCTGTCCCCCCATCTGCTGACCCAGGGTACGGAGATCTGGCTGGCATACAACTGAAGAAGATGGTCAGGGCCGCCGGCTTCGCCGGCGGCCCTGATTAAGCTCTAGAAGGGCTTTTGCTGGCGGGCATCAAAAAACACCCTCTGAGGCAGTTCGTTCCTCAGAGGGTGCTGTTTTCCTGCGGGGAAGCCGCGGCTCCCCAAGGGCTTTGCCGGGTGCGGGTCACTTATCATCTCCCGGCAGGATCTTGCCGTCCTCCCGGCTGACCAGATAATCTCCCAGCTCGATCTGCTGTCCGTCGTGTTCCCAGACGATGGAAAAGCGGTAGTATTCCACCCCGTCGATGGTCTGGCTTTCCTGCCGGGTATAGCGCAGCATCTTTTCTCCGGAATCGGGGAATACGTCCAGAAATTCCTCCAATTTTTCCTGCGCCTGGTCGGCGCTCAGGGGCTTCTGCGCCGGGGTGCAGGCGGTCAGAGACAGGCACAGCACCGCCGCCAGAAGCAAAAGCAGTTTATTCATGGCCGTTCCTCCCCTGTGGGCTTGAGTTTTTCCGGCAGCGCCGGGTCAGGCGTGACCCAGCAGGTCGTATAGTTTTCATACACCACCATGCCGGGCTTGGCACCGCCGGGCTTTTTGACCTGACGCACGGGGCAGTAGTCCACGGCCACATTCTGGCTCTGACGCGCCTGAGAGTAATAGGCTGCCAGCATGGCGGCCTCCGTAACGGTGGTGTCCGGGGGCGTCCTGCCGCCGCAGGCAATGATCACATGGCTGCCGTGGATCTTCTGGGTGTGGAGCCACAGGTCGCTTTTATAGGCGGCCTTGCAGGTGAGAAAGTCGTTTTGCCGGTTGTTGCGCCCCACATAGATCACATAGCCGTCGGAGGAACGGAACTCCATGGGGCGGCTGGGGGGCGTTTTCATCCGCTTCTGCCGGCCGGTATCCCGCAGATAGCCCCCCTCCAGCAACTCGGCGCGGATGTCCGACAGGTCGCGTTCCGTCTCCGCCCGCGCCAGCTCGTCCAGAATACTGGCCAGATAGGTCTTCTCCGCCTGCCCCTGGGCAAGCTGGCAGGTCAGAAATTTTTCGGCGTTTTTGGCCTTGTTATAGTCCTTATAAAACTTTGCCGCGTTCTGCTGGGGCGAAAGAGCGACATTGAGATCAATGGTGATCTGCTTCATTTCCGGGTCGTAAAAATCCTCGGCGGTCAGTCTGGCCTGTCCCCGGGATATGCGGTGCAGATTGGCGGTGACGATGTCCCCAAGCTGGCGCAGGCGCTCCCGGTCACGGGTCGCCGCCAGCTCCCGCTGCTGTGCCTCCAGCTTCCGGCTGACCCGGCCATAGAGGTTGGTCACGGTCTTGTGCATGGACGCGGCGCGCTGGCGCATCCGCTCGTCCCGGTCGCGGCCGGTATAGAATTCGTCCAGCAGGGCGGAAAAATCGGGAAATTCCGTCTGCTCCATATAGCTGCCGTATTGCAGCAGTCGGCGGAAGGTAAAGTCCCTGGCGGCGCCGCCTTTGCGCAGCAGCACCGGCGTCAGAGGCTGGCGGAAAGAGGCAAACTCCCGGGCAAGGACGGCCGCTGCCTGCGCCCGCCTGCCCGTGTCCATGGCGGCAATGTCCGTCTCCGAGTCCCCGGCGCACAGCAGCGCCAGCTCCCGGGCGATCAGGGGAGAGATGCCCCCGTAGGTATCCAGCAGCCATGCGTCCATGGTTTTAGGCTCCCGGACGGCGCACAGATCCTCGTAAATACCCTCCACCCCGGCCTGCAGGGGGTCTTTCTTCCCCTGCTTGGGCGGCTCACGGTAGAACAGGCCGGGCAAAACCTGCCGCCTTTCGGACATTTCCCCGTCCACCCGGCGCAGGCAGTCGATAATCCGTCCGTCTTCGCCCGTAAGGATCAGGTTGGAATTGCGCCCCATAAGCTCCAGAATCAGATGCTTTTGGGCGGGCAGCCCCAGCTCGTCCGTACACTCCACGCACAGATCCACCGCCCGCTCCATGGGCGGCTGGGTCAGACCCACGATGCGTCCGCCGGTGAGATGCTTGCGCAGCAGCATACAGAACATGGGCGGCTGCGGGGGATTTTCGTAGGACGCGGCGGTAAAATGGATGCGCGGATGGTTGCACGAGGCCGACATCAGCAGCTTTCTGCTGCCCTGCCGGGAGCGGACGCTGAGAAGCACCGTGTCCCGGGTGGGCTGCTGGAGCTTGTCAATGCGTGCGCCGGGGAGAAATTCGTTCAGCTCCCGGACAACGCCCGAGAGAAGCACAGCGTCAAAGGGCATGCTCCGCCTCCATTCCCGCAACAAACAGGGTGTTGATCCGCTCTGTTTGCCCCGTCAGATAAAGCCAGCCCAGCAGGGTCTCCAGCCCGGTGGCACGGGCATACTGGCCGGGGGTGGCGCTTTTGGGCGCCGGATGGGTGTGGCAGTTGCGCCCCCGCCTGTACACTGCCGTCTCTTCTTCCGTGAGCAGCGGCAGCAGCCGCGCCACAAAATCCGCCTGAGCCGGCGCGGTCACCAGCGCCACCGTCTGCCGGTGCAGCTCCTGATTGGTCAGAACGCCGTGACAGCAAAGCCAACTGCGAATCAGCAGCTCAAAGACCCCGTCGCCCACATGGGCAAGGGCGGCCTCACTGACGCTCTGAAGCTGTTTGGCGTCCATATGCAAATGAAAATAATCCTGCAAAATGGGTTTCCTCCTACTCCTTCAGGGATTCCTCCATATATTTGATCTGGTAGGTCACCAGCAGCGCCAGCAGCATGGGGATGGCAAAGCTGTAGATCACAGGCAGGGTGTCCGTGACATAGCCGCCCAGCATAAGAGCAAAGGCAATGACCAGCATCCACCGGCGAAAGGACTCCCGCGCCTTGATCCGCTTTTCAAACAGCACCGCAATGGGCTCCCGATCCTGCGCCAGACGGCAGTCGTCTTCCTCCCGGGCTGCGGGTCTGCGGTATAGAATCCAGCCTTTTTTCTCTCCCACCGGCGTCCAGCCGGCGCGCTCCTGGGCGGCGGCATAGGTAATGGCGTCCGCCGTACCCTCTCTGGCGGCGCAGTAGCCGATGCGGTGGCGGTAGACGGTGCTGTCATCACGCGCGAAGCGCTGAAGCAGCCGCCCGGCCTTTACCACCTGCCAGCCCTGCGCGGACATGGCGTCCAGTGTCATCTCCAACCGGGCAAAGGCGCCGGTCTTATAGTAGTGGAGCAGTGTTTTGTTTGCCATTGTGATCCCTTTCTGTTTCTGTCTGCACGGCCGCGTCCGGCGCGGTCCGGATGGTTCAGATGAGCTGCTGCTCGTTGATCATGAGCTTGAATTGCAGCCCCAGCTTCTCCGCCGCCTTGCGGCACAGGAGCATCCGATCCATAAAGATTTCAAAATAATCCATAATGGAGCCGTAGTGGGTGTCCACAAACAGCTTGAGCTTGATGAGCGTATGGCTCTCGTTGATCTTCAGCTCAGCCTTGCGCACGGAATAGTTGACCCGGTCATGGATGTCAAAGGTCTTTTCATCCGTATTGCGCACCCGGCTGCGGCGCACGTCGGATTTATCCGCCAGAATCAGCGCTGCCGCCATGGGGCTGACGGGCACGCCCGTGCCCTCGTCATGGTTGCCGATGGCGGTGACGATCTCGCCGATCTCCTCCGGCTCCATGCCCATTTCTCCCAGAATACGGAAGGCCATGACCGCACCGCTCTGGGAATGGTCGGTGCGGTTGACCAGATTGCCGATGTCGTGGAGCCACGCGGCGATCTGCACCAGTTCAATGGTGCGCGCCGGGTAGTCCAGCGTTTGCAGGATATACTTGCTGGTCTCGGCCACCATGCCCACATGGGCGAAGCTGTGTTCCGTAAAGCCCAGCGCACTGAGAGATTCGTCCGCCTTTTGGATATAGGTACGAATGGTTTCGCTATTTTTGATTTGTTCAAAGGTGATCATGTGTTTGTCCTCCTTTTTCAAACAGCAGCCGCACCGTCGTGCCCACGTCCGGTTCACTCATAAGCTCCACCCGGCCGTGGTGATACGCAGCGCCGTGCTTGACAATGGAAAGGCCAAGCCCTGTTCCGCCGATCTCCTTGGAGTGGCTCTTGTCCACACGGTAGAAGCGCTCGAAGACCCGCTTCTGATGGGCGTAGGGGATGCCGATGCCCGTATCTGACACCGTCAGCCGCACTTCCGTGTCGGTCTGCGCCGTACACACGGTGACGCTGCCGCCTTTTCGGTTATATTTAATGGCGTTGTCGCACAGATTGTACACCATTTCGTTGAGAATCTGCCACACGCCCTCCATGGGAGCGCTTTCGCCGGTGAGATGCAGGGTAACGTGCTGCCGCTCTGCCACGGGGCGCAGGCTCTCCAGCACCTCGGCAGCCAGATCGTACAGATCCACAGTCTCTTTTTCCAGCGGCGCCGTGTCCTCATCCAGCTTGGACAGCTTGATGATGTCGTCTACCAGAGAGATGAGCCGCCGGGACTCCCGGTAGATGTCCCCGGAAAATTCCTTTGCCCGCTCCGGCGGCACCAGCCCCTCCATCATCAGCTCGGCAAAGCCGGAAATGGAGGTCAGGGGCGTTTTCAGTTCATGGGAGACGTTGGCGGAAAACTCCCGCCGCAGCCACTCCCGCTGCTCCCGTTCCGTCACGTCCATAATGAGAATCACCGCGCCGGTGACCGCCCCATCGGCACACACCGGATTGGCGATGACCTGCCAGGTCTGATCCTGCGCCGTCAGCGTCCGCTCCGCCCGGGTGCCGGACAGGGCAGCATCGGCAGCCTCCAGAATCTCCGGCGCACCGCCGTCTTGAAGATTGCGCACGTCGCCGCACAGGCTCTGGGCGCTGTGGTTGCCGCTTAAAACGTTGCAGCCGCGATCAATGAGCAGAAAGCCTTCGCTCATATTTTCCGTAATGGCGGAAAATTCCCGCTGCTTCCGCCGCAGCTCGTCCATTTGACGGCGAATGGTTTGATTTTGTTCCTCGATGCGGCGGATCAGGGGTTCCAGCTCCGGATAGCCCCCCGGCTGGGGGTCGTCCAGATCGATGGCGTTAATGGGTCGGATGATCTGCTTGGCCAGCCGGAACGCCAGGATTCCCGACAGCACCAGCACCAGCAGCAGCACCCAGAAGAAGGGCTGCAGCAGCACGCCAAGGGCTTCTCCCACGGTGCTTTTCTTTCTGGACAGGCGCAGGATGGTTCCGTCGTCCAGAAGCCGGGCGTAGTTCAGGCTTTTGCCGCCCTCTGCGTCGGCGGTGATGCTCCTGCCGCTGCCTGTTTTCAGCGCCTGCTGCACCTCCTCGCAGGCAGCGTAGGTGCGTGTTTCGCCCTTCCGGCTGTCGTAGCGCACGGTGCCGTCGGGCTCCAGCCACACCACCCGGCTTTGGGGACGGAGGGTGTCCAGATAGGTCATGCCGCTGCAGGAAAGCCCCTGCTGCACATAGTCCGCCGTCTCCTCAAGCTGGGAAAAGGCGGTCGTATCGTAGCCCGAATATTGAAGAAAGAAAAACAGAACTCCGGCCAGCAGCAGCACCGACAGGCCGATGACAAAACAGCTTAAAAAAATTTTCGATCTCATGGCGTCTTTCCGATCTTGTAGCCTACTCCCCGCACGGTCTCAATACAGCTTCCAGCGGAACCCAGCTTCGCCCGCAGAGTGCGGATATGCACATCCAGCGTCCGGTTCTCCCGGTCGGTCTCCAAGCCCCATACCTTGTCCATGAGGACGCTTCGGGTCAGAACCATCCCCTCGTTTTCCAGCAGCAGGCGCAGCAGCTCAAATTCCTTGTGGGTCAGGACGACCTCCTGCCCATCCACGCACACCAGATGACGGGGCAGACACACATAGAGGCTCCCCAGCCGGTATTCGCTGGCAGTGGAGACCTGACTGCGGCGCAGGACCGCCCGCACCCGCGCCACCAGCTCCATCATGCCGAAGGGCTTGGAAATAAAGTCGTCGGCGCCGTTGTCCAGACCGATGACCCGGTCGTATTCCGTATTTTTTGCCGTCAGCATGATCACCGGCAGCTTCCGTGTGGCGCCGGCGGCACGCAGCCGCCGCAGCACGGACAGGCCGTCCTCCTCGGGCAGCATAATGTCCAGCAGCACCAGCTCCGGCGTGACGCGCTTCATGGCGCTCCAAAAGGCAGACGGGGCTTCAAAACCCTCCGCCTGATAGCCCTGGCTCTCCAGCGCGTAGATCACCAGCTTGCGGATGCTGTCATCGTCCTCCAAAAGATAGATCATGTGGCTCACCTCTCCGGTCAAAGGACTCTTCTTCATAGTTTATCATAAAAATTCCTGCACCACAACCGGTTTGCCCCCAATTTTGCGCCGAAACTGCGGCGTGCCGGGCGGCAGGCGGAAAGCAGCCCCGGACGGAATGCCGCAGGATGCAAAAAAGCACGCCCAACAGGGCGTGCTTTTTGAAAAGATCAGTCGGCTACATAGGGCAGCAGTGCGATCTGACGGGCGCGCTTGATGGCGACGGTCAGCTGGCGCTGATGAGCTGCGCAGGTACCGGTGGTACGGCGGGGCAGGATCTTGCCGCGCTCGGACAGGAAGCGGCGAAGCTTCGCGGTATCCTTGTAATCGATGGCAGTGACCTTATCTACGCAGAAGCTGCAAACCTTTTTGCGCTTGTGCGGTCTGGCCTTGTTGTCGGTAACAGGCATGTGTTTGTCCTCCTTCTTACAGTCTCATAGAAAAATTCATGTTTGATGCGCAGGCACGGCCTGCGTCAGAAGGGAAGCTGGCTGTCGTCGTCCTCCAGCATGGCAAAATCCGATGCCGGAGCAGCCGCCGGTACGGAAGGCATACTCTCGCCATAGGCACGGGCAGGTACGGCCTCGCCGCCTTCGCGCTTGGAGTCGGCAAAATAGATGTTGTCGGCTACCACTTCGGCGTTGCGGCGCTTGTTTCCCTCTTTGTCGGTCCAGGTTCGGATCTGGAGACGGCCGGAAACGACAGCGGCGCGTCCCTTGGTGAAATACTTGCTGACAAACTCAGCCGTATTGCGCCATGCGACGATGTCGATAAAGTCCGTTTCCTTTTCGCCGGATTCGCGATTGGCAAAATCCCGATCCACCGCCAGCGAGAAAGACGCTACGGCAATGCCGCTGGCAGTCCGGCGCAGTTCCGGATCCCGGGTAAGGCGACCCATGAGAACGATGTGGTTCAGCATCAGGCAGCCCCCTTACTCTTCCACTGCAGTGATCATGGAGCGCAGAATGCCGTCCGTGATCTTGAACACACGGTCGAGTTCTGCGGGCAGCTCAGGCTTGCACTCGCAGGTCATGAGAACGTAATAGCCTTCGGGGATATCGTTGATGGGATAGGCCAGCCGACGCTTGCCCCACTCTTCGATACCGGTCAGGGTACCCTCTGCCTCAACCATTGCCTTGAATTTTTCCACGAGAGCCGCAATACCTTCCTCGCCCAGATTGGGGTCGATGATATAGAGAACCTCGTACTTTGCGGAAATCTTAGCCATGTTTTGCACCTCCTTTTGGACTTTTGGCCGCCAATCCTGTTGGCGGCAAGGAACTTGTTTTCGCAAGCCTATCTATTTTATCCAATCCCCTGTGGTTTGTCAACAAAAACTTTGGATTTTCTGTGCTTTTCGTTGGATTTGTCCAGAACACGGGCTTAATTCCGAACCAGATAGTCCTTGTTTACATAGCCGGTCATGTCCAGCTTGTCGGAATACACATACCAGTAGCCGTTGGAGCCGGAATCCACGAAAATGACCGTGTCCCCGGTGTACAGCTTGCCAATGATGTTGGAATCGCTGTTGGAGCAGGACGAGCGCAGCGCCAGATAGCCGCTGTGCACCTTCACCGTATAGGTGACAGTGTAGGTCCAGGGCATGGTGCTGTACAGATAGCCACTGTTGGTATAGCCGTACTTGCCCAGCATGGGAGAGTAGACATACCAGTAAGTCCCCGTGGATTTGTCCAGGACATAGACGGTCTCCCCCGCCTTCATTTTGCCGATCTCGTTGGCCGTGTCAAAGGCCGTTTCCGAACGCAGTGCCAGATAGCCCTTGTCCACATAGACATAATATTTTTCAAGATAGCTGGAGGGCGCTGCGCCTGCGCCGATGAGTCTGTCATCGGGCATGGTATGGCTGAGATACGGGCTGCTGACATAGCCGTACTGCTCGTTCTGCGCCACATAGACATACCAGAATTCTCCCGTGGGCTTGGCCAGCACCGTGACCTTCTCCCGGTTGTCCAGCCGGCTCAGCTCCTGCGCGGTGACGCTGGGTTCGGCGCGCAGTACCAGATAATCCGGGGTGTCCACATAGTAGTCCTCCGGTTCCGTCACAGCCTGCTGGCTGTCGGTCAGATACTGCTTTTTTACATAGCCGTAGCAGCCGTCGTCATAGGAATAGACGTACCAGTCATTGCCGCTGTCCGTGCTGGCAAGTCCCACCCGATCGCCGTTGCTCAAGTGCGCCAGAACGTCGCCCCTGCTGCCGCTTTCGGCAAACAGGGCAAGGCTGACGTCCGTGCCGGTGACATAGTAGGTGTCAAGCTCGCCCACCGCCACAGCCGGATCGGCCTGCGTTGCAGCGGGGGCGGCCGTGTATGAGGCGGCGGTTTCCGTCGTTGTGGGCGTGGCGGCAGTCTCCGGGTCGGCGTCATCCCTCAGAAGCAGAAACGCCAGCGCCGCCAACAGGCCGATGACCAGAACCGCCAGCACAACCAGCAGAGGAAGCATGGGGTTGCGCTTTTTTCTCCGCACCGGCGGGGTCTGCCGGTAGGCCGCGCTCGGCCTGTAAGTGCCGGAACCGCCCTGCCTGTAAGCACCGGAATCATTCTGCTGATAAGTGCCGTAACCGCCCTGCCTGTAAGCACCGGAATCAACAGAGCCCTGTGACTGTCCTTCGCCGCCGGGGAAATTGAATCCGGGATTCCCTCCGGCAGTCTGGGCGGATGTTTCTGTGGGGTGCTGGCCGGAGCTTCCCGCCCGCAGGGGCGATATCCCCACACCGCCGGGCTGATTCGGGGCTGCCATTGGCATACCACAGCCGGTGCAGAATTTCGCATCGGGCGCATTGCTTTTGCCGCATTTCGGGCAAACGGGCATATGGATTCCCCCTTACATTAATATAAATTCATATTAGCGGATAGATATTAAATTGTCAAGAACCGAACCGCTCCGGTTTTTTTCATGGTCTTATAGCGTCGGAGGGGGTAAATCTTGACAATGCCGGGAAAGCTTGGTATACTTACTTTTACGTTTATTTCAGCGAGCATTGTACGCTTGCAGGCGCGGCGGCCGGACAGCCCGACAGGCATATGCCGGGGCAGTGCGCCGCAGTCATTCTGGAGGATCTCTCATGGAACTGTTTTGGACCTGCTTTTTCTTTCTCGTCGGTCTGCTCCTCATTGTCAAAGGCGGCGACGTTTTCGTAGACGCCTCTACCTGGATGGCGGAGGCTTCCGGGATTCCCAAATTTATCATCGGCGCCACCATCGTTTCTGTGGCCACCACCCTGCCGGAGATCATCGTCTCCTGCTTCGCCGCCGCCGAAGGCGCGGCGGATATGGCCATCGGCAACGCCATCGGCTCCGTGTCGGCCAACACCGGTTTGATCATGGGCTTGTCTGTGATCTTCGCCCCCATTGCGGTCAAGCGCAGCCAGATCTCCGTCAAAGGCGCACTGATGATCCTCAGCGTAGGGGTGCTGACCCTGCTGTGTCTCAACGGCGCGCTTACCATCTGGGAAGCCCTCATCGTGCTGCTGCTGTTCGTCGCTTTTATCGCTGAAAACCTCTATTCGGCTTCCAAGGACAAACAGGTGGAGCAGCGGCCGCAGGTCACCCGGCCGGAGCTGATCCGGAACCTTGTGGCCTTTGTGCTGGGCGCGGCCGCCCTGGCCATCGGCTCCCGGCTGCTGGTCAATAACGGCACCACGCTGGCAACGCTGCTGGGCATTCCGGAACGGGTCATCGCCATTACCCTTGTGGCCATCGGAACCTCCCTGCCCGAGCTGGTCACGGCCATCACCTCTCTGGTGAAAAAGCAGGGCGCCATGTCCGTGGGCAACATCATCGGCGCCAACATTATCGACATCACAGTGATTCTGCCCATGTGCGCCATCCTCTCCGGCGGCACGCTGGGCGTCAGTGCCAACTGTGTGCGGCTGGATATGCCCCTGTGTCTGGCAGAAGCCGTCCTTGCCGTGGTGCCTACGGTAGTTTTCAAAAAGTTCAGCCGTATTCAGGGTGTCCTGATGGTGGCGCTCTATCTGGCCTATCTGGTCTTTTCCATCATGGCATAACCCGGAATGGGTCAAGCGCCCTGTCCACAGCCCTCAAGGCATGGGCAAATACACCGCGCCGCACCCCACGGCCTTTGCGCCGGATAGAAAAGCGGCAAGCGCAGCCTCGGTCTGCGCCTGCCCTCCCCGCTTTCGTCATCCATGTCGCAGGAGCAAGCGACAGCGCCGGAAAAAGGCGAGCCGCACGGCAGGATTCCCAGCATGGCAGCATCTGTCAACCACAAAAATTAACGGACACAGGATCGAGAAGGTCTTTCTTCCAATCCTGTGTCCGTTTTCTGTTGTAGGCCTTGCTGTTTTGCGGCTTTCGGGTGACGGGACTGACTTCGCCCCAGGTACCGCGCCTGGCGCTGTCCAGCTTGCGTTTTTCCTTCTTGGACAGCTTCTCGTAGGGTATGAATTTTTCCATTTGCAGTTCCTCCTTTCGCATCTGCGATTATCCTATCAGAAAAGCGAAGATGTGTCAAATAAACGATATGTAAATTTCAGAAAGCCACAAGCCCGGGACTGCGTTTGCAGCCCCGGGTCTGTGCCTTATTTGCAGTAAATATCAATGGCCTGATGGGTAAATTCCGCGGTGCCTTCGCCGCCGGCTCTGTCAATGTTTTCCGTCATGCTGTCACCGGCAATATACATCTGGCCAAGTCCGCGGAGGATTTGCTTCGTGCAGGTGTAGTAATGCTCGGTGATGAATTCCTGCAGCTTGGCGACCAGCGCCTGGGCCTCCCCTGATGCGGGGGAAGTATGGCGAATCGCACCGATTTGTGCAAAAATGTCCATCAGCGCGTCACCGACCTGCTTCCTTTGCGCGGGGGTCTGGCCTGCCGTTTTTTGCTCAAATTCTTTGTAAGCCTCAGTTTTGCCCCATTTCGCTTTTGCCTGCGCCGTGTATTCCTCCAGCGCACTGCGGTCGAAGGGTGAGAAGTCCATAAGTGTCACTCCTGTCGTTTGAATCTTGCGGGCATGGGAAATGAGCGCATCCAGGTGCTGCCGCTGAAGCTCCAGCAGATGAATCTGCTGCTCCAGCGCGTCTTTTGGGTCAAATCTTGGGGAATCCAGAATCTCCTTGATTTCTTTCAGCGGAAATTGCAGCTCCCGGAACAGCAAAATGGTCTGCAGCCGCCGCAGCGCCGTATCGTCATACAGCCGGTAGCCCGCCTCTGTCACCCGGGTTGGCTTCAGCAGACCGATGGCATCGTAATGGTGGAGCGTGCGCACACTCACACCGGTTACGCGGCTGACTTCTTTCACAGTTTTCATGCCATTGCCTCCCGTCAAAAAGATTATAAACTATGACGTAAGGTGAGAGTCAAGAGAGAAATCCTCCTTGCAGCCCCCGCGAATACGCGGCTGTGGAACGGTTCTGCGCGGTTCGGGATGCTTCTGCGGGAAGAATTGACAACCCGGCGGCGGAGTTATATAATCATCCTACAGATTCGGCCGCAACGTGGTCGGGAAAGGAAGCCCTTATGAAAAAACAATGGATTTCCGTTCTGTTGCTGCTCAGCATACTGTGCGGCATGCTCCCCTTGACTGCGCAGGCAGCGGGCAATCCCTTTGCCGATGTGCCCGCCAGCGAGTATTATTATGACGCCGTTCTTTGGGCGGTGGAAAAGGGCGTCACCAGCGGCACCGACGCCAATCATTTTTCGCCCGACGCGCAATGCACCCGTGCGCAGGTCGCGACCTTCCTCTGGCGTGCGTTGGGGAAACCCGAAAGCTCCGGCAGTTGTCCCTTTACGGATGTCAAGAGCAATCAATACTATTATAGCGCCGTCCTTTGGGCGGTGCAGGCAGGGGTCACAGTGGGCACGAGCGACACGACCTTCAGCCCGGAGGATGTGGTCACACGCGCCCAATTCGTCACCTTCCTCTGGCGTGCGCTGGGCAAACCTGCCTCCTCCGGTGAAGCGGGCTTTACCGATGTGAAAACCGGGCAATACTATTATGACGCCGTCCTTTGGGCTGCCGGGGCGGGCGTTACCGCCGGCACCGGCGCCGGCTGCTTCTCCCCCGACCAGAAGTGCCTGCGCAGCCAGACCGTCGCCTTCCTTTACCGCGCTCTGGGCGGTGATACCCCCGGTCAGGAAGATCCCACCGAGCCTACCAATCCCACTGAGCCGGTGAATCCCCCTCACGCGCCCGTTGAGTCCATCACCGTTTCGGAGACGGTTTCCCGCACCGTGAAGCTGACCTATTGGGGGGACGATGCTTGCTGGCGCTTTGAAGTCAATCTCAAAAACGAGTCCGATACGCCAGTTACCGTGACGAAGATCACCATACAGGATCTGTGCGCCGGCAAGGATGTGTATGCCCCACATGTGGCAGACATGGACGCACTGAACGGCATGTTTGACCTGACCGCCGACCCGGGGGAGACAATCCAATGGGTCGATGACCTTCCGGTGGTCTACTGTATTAACGGACGCCGCTACACCATGGAATTTGAGGACACGGCGGGCAACACCTTTGTCCGCACCTACATTCTGA
>JAQYBZ010000138.1 GCA_029003235.1 Bacillota bacterium | reverse complement strand
AGACCTTTTTTACCAGCAGCACGTTGAGCTTGCCGTCTGCCGGGTCTGCATCGGGTACGGGGTTGAAGCCGCCGCCGTAGAACCGTCCGTTGCACACGCACACGAAGGTCATCTCACCGTCCACGGTCTGGCCGTTGATATCCACCGCGTAGTGCTCGCCGATGCCCCGCACCACATTGATCACTGTGGAGGCGGCGTAGGCGGAGAACCCGTGGAGGAAGGGGAGCCGCTTATAATGGGCCACATCCGTGCCGATCCGGGCATCCAGGCCTACGGAGCAGATGTTGAGGCTCAGATCGTCGTTGCAGCGGATCATGTCAAACCGGGCTTCCTCCGCGTTCATCAGCCGCTCCAGATCGAAGAAGGCTTTGGGCTCATTGAAAATTTTCACAAAGTCATTGCCGCTGCCGCCGCAGTATACGGTGACGGCGGCATTGTCGAATCCGGCAGCGCCGGCGGCAACCTCGTTGAGGGTGCCGTCACCGCCGCAGGCGTAGATGCGCAGCTCCTCGCCGGTCTGGGCGGACTGACGGGCAATGCGGGTACAGTCTCCCGCCGCCTTGGAGCGGGCGATCTCAAAAGCCAGCCCCCGCTTTTGACAGGCCTCTCTGATCTTGCTGGAAAATTCCACCGTGTGGTCGTATTTACCTGCCGCGGGATTGATGATGAACAGGTGCTTCATGGGTCGTCCTCCTGATATATTGATAGAGGTTACACTGGATCATGCCGTTATAGAGCTTCCTCTTTTTATCGGCGCGCCGGCCGAAATAGTATTCAAATTCGGGTTCCGAGGTGATCACAAATTTCTGCCAGCCGTCGGCGTCGCGCAGATGGGCACCCAATGTCCGATAGAGCCGCTGGGCGCTGCGCTGCTCCAGCATCCGCTCCCCATAGGGCGGGTTGCAGACGATGACGCCCTGCTGTGCCGGCAGTCCGCGCCGGGTGGCGTCGGCCTGCTCAAAGCGGATGAGATTTCTGACGCCGGCCTTTTTGGCGTTGGAATCGGCAATGTCCAGACTGGCGGCGTCGATGTCCGAGCCGAGGATCTCATATTGGCCATGGTATTCCAGCGCCAGGGCTTCCTGCCGGGCGTCCTGCCAGACGGCCGCATCCATGCAGCGCCATTTTTCTGACGCAAAACTCCGGTTCATGCCGGGGGCGCGGTTGCGGGCAATAAGTGCGGCCTCGATGACGATGGTGCCGCTGCCGCAGAAGGGATCCCAGAAATAATCTCTGCCCCGATAGCGGGCAAGGTTTACCATGGCCGCAGCCAGCGTCTCCCGCAGAGGGGCGTCGTTGCCCACGGCGCGGTAGCCCCGCTTGTGCAGTCCCGCGCCGGTGGTGTCCAGAAAGATCTCGGCCACATCCTTCATAATGGAGAACTGGAGCTGATAGGTCTCGCCGGATTCCGGCAGCCACGACAGGCCGTAGTGTTCCCCCAGCCGCTGGCTGGCAGCCTTTTTCACAATGGCCTGACAGTCGGGTACGCTGTGCAGTTTGGAATTGAGGCAGTGTCCCTTTACGGGAAAGGCGCCGGTTTTGGGAATAAACCGCTCCAGCGGCAGCGCCCGGACGCCCTGAAACAGCGCTTCAAAGCTGGCCGCCGGAAAGCGCCCCAGCCGCAGAAGCACCCGTTCGCCCATGCGCAGGCACAGATTGGCCTTGGCGATCTGGGCAAAGCCGCCGTCAAACAGCACCCGGCCGTTTTCCACACGCACGTTTTCCATGGACATACGCCGCAGCTCGTCGCCCACCAGTCCCTCCAGCCCGAACAGACAGGGGACAGACAGTGTAAAATGTTCCATTCGATACTCCCCGGATAAGATGAGGCTGCCGCCGGGAAGCCGGGCGCGCCGGCGTCCTTCGCCAAGGGCGGAATCTGAAGCAAAGCAGCCCAATACGGCAAGGATTCTTCCTGCAAAAGCGGCCAATGCCGGTTCAGACGGCACAGCCTTGCATACAGGCGTGTGGCGCGGGACGCCCGCACAGGCGCAAAGCCTTCTGCGCGCCGCCGCGGCCTGCCAATGAAGTATTATGACCGTATTCATAAATTATAATGAATCCACAGGAAAATGCAATCCCCAAATACGGAAATATGCGTTTTTTTGTAGAATTTCCTGTACTCGCTTGACAGAAAGATGAAAAACCTGTACCATGAAATCAGCAGAAAGGAGGAGAGGAAAATGCCTGGAGAAATGCTTGTCTGGGTTATCGGCTGTGTCGTTTTTGTCCTCATTGAAGCGGCGACGCCCTGTCTGGTATCCATCTGGTTTTCGGGCGGCTGTGTCGCCGGATTTGTCGCGCAGCTCTGCGGCGCACCCTTTTGGCTGCAATGCTTGTTGTTCTTCGTGGTTTCCGTCGGCTTGCTGTTCTGCCTGCGCCCGTTCCTGAGGAAGTATGTTAATCCCAAAAAACAGGCCACCAACGTCCAGAGCCTCATCGGCAAGACGGCCATCGTCACCGAGCGGATCGATAATCTGCACGGGGAAGGCGCCGTCAAAGTGGGCGGGATACCATGGAGCGCCCGCAGCGCAGATGAGACCGTCATCCCGCCGGATACCCAAGTTACCATCGTCCGCATTGAAGGCGTAAAAGCCATTGTCGAGCCGTTAAAAGCGCCGGCCAAAACGAATTAGGAGGATAATATTATGCCGTATGTCATTCTTGGCGCAATTGTACTCATTGTACTGATCTTTTTCATGAAAAACGTTCAGGTTGTCAAACAGTCTCATGCCTATGTCATCGAACGTCTGGGCGCGTTCAGCAGTGTGTGGAACGTGGGTCTGCACGTCAAGGTGCCCTTTATTGACCGGGTGGCCAAAAAGGTCTCCCTCAAAGAGCAGGTGCTGGACTATCCCCCCCAGCCTGTGATCACCAAGGACAATGTCACCATGCAGATCGACACCGTGGTCTATTTCCAGATCACAGACCCCAAGCTGTATGCCTATGGTGTGGAGCAGCCCATGGTGGCCATGGAGACCCTCACCGCCACCACCCTGCGTAACATCATCGGCGATCTGGAGCTGGATCAGACCCTGACCAGCCGCGATATCATCAATACCAAAATGCGTGCCATTCTGGACGAAGCCACAGATCCCTGGGGCATCAAAGTCAACCGGGTGGAGCTGAAAAACATCCTGCCTCCCACGGACATTCAGAACTCCATGGAAAAGCAGATGAAGGCCGAGCGCGACCGCAGACAGGCCATCACCCAGGCCGAAGGCCAGAAGCGCTCCGCCATTCTGGTGGCCGAGGGCGAAAAGGAATCTGCCATCCTGAAAGCGGACGCCGAAAAGCAGGCGGCCATCCTGCGGGCAGAGGCCGAAAAGCAGTCCAAGATCCTCAAGGCCGAAGGCGAAGCACAGGCCATTCTGGCGGTGCAGAAAGCCACGGCGGACGCTTTGAAGCTCCTCAACGAATCCAACCCCAACGAGCAGGTCATCAAGCTCAAGGCGCTGGAGGCCATGAAGGTGGTTGCCGACGGCAAGTCCACCAAGATCATTATTCCCAGCGAGATCCAGGGGCTTGCCGGTCTGGCAAGCGGCCTGGTGGAAACGGCCAAGACCAACTGATTTTTACACAAAAGCGGCGCGGTGCAGACATACCTGCACCGCGCCGTCAGTCTGAGGAGAACCCCCGGTTTCGCGCAAGCAAAACCGGGGGTTTTCTGCAAAGACGGGGGGTGAACTTTGACCCGATCCTCCGCCGCTTCTGTTTTCTATGATTGCTTTTTGCGAATGAACAGCACGCCCAGACAGCCGGGGCCGCAGTGGCAGGAGATGGTGCAGCCTGCGTTGGTCTCCATCACCGTGGGGAAGCGGCCATACTCGTCTACGGTGCGCCGCACCGCTGCCAGAGCTTTGTCATCACAGGGCGTGTGGGTGATAAACACCCGATCGCGGATGATGTCGTCCCGATCCTTCAGCCGGTCTTTCACATAGGAAACAATGCTCTTGGAGAAGCTGCCCCGGTACTTTTTGCACACCCGCATTTTTCCGTCGGCCACTTCGATGCTGGGCTTGAGCTGCAGCAGATTCGCTCCCAGCGCCGCCACCATGGAGCAGCGGCCGCCCTTGACCATATAGTCCAGGCGATCCAGCAGGAAGCTGGTCTCCACTCTGCCGGTCAGGTCGTTCAGCTCAGCGGCAATGGCATCCAGATCGTCCATGGTTTTGGCCAGCTTGCAGGCCTCCATCACCACATGCCCCTGTCCGGTGGACAGGTTGCGCGAGTCAATGACCCGGACATTGGGATAGTCGGCGGCGGCGATACAGGCGTTTTGATAGGAGGAAGAAAAATCGCCGCCAAGGGAAATATGGATTACGCCGTCATACTGCTGGGAAAGGGGCTGAAAACGCCGGGCATAGTCTTCCACATTGCAGGCTGCCGTGGAACACAGGCTGCCGCCGGCTGCCACATGGGCGAAAATGTCCGCCGGAGTGATATCCACCCCGTCCCGGTAGAAGCTGCCGTCCTTGTTCACATACAGAGGGACGAGGTCAATGTTCTGCTCCGCGATGATCTGAGGGGAAAGATCGCAGGTGCTGTCTGCTGTAATTTTGATATTCATATAGTTACCTCATTTTAATTCTACCATACTATCTTTATTATAATGTACGGGAATTATTTGTCAAGTCATTGTTTTTTGCCTCTGCCCATGGTATACTATCTCCCACAGGAGCGCTTGCACCGTTACCAGAAAAGGAAGGGATCCCATGACACTGCTTGACTACTATATCCGCTATCTGACCCAGCTCAGCGAGGGCGGCATGGCCGCGCCGGACGAGCTTACCCTCCACGGACAGTCCCCCGAGGAACGGGTCATGGAACTGCAAAAACAGGTGGCCGCCATGGGTATCCCGGAATTTGTGCGGCTGTGCGCCAAGACTGCGGGAGAGGACATCCCCCAATATCTGTACGACGAATTTGATCAGGACGCGCTGCTGGAGACCTTCCGCGCACTGCAGCAGACCTCTGAACCGGATGCCGGGCAGACGCCGGCGCCGGAGCCGGAGGAGGCAGAGCAAAGCCCGGCGCCCAGGCAGAACGCCTATGAGGCGTTTCTCGATTGCATGAGTCTGGAGGATTCCCTGCTGGACTACCTCATTGAGGTGCTCAAAGCCGACGACGGGCTGGCATTTTTCCGTCTGTCTCAGGTGGCGGTACGCAAAGAGCTGAAGCTGGCGGATTTTTTGTACTGGTTTGCCACCAAGGAGCTGTATGCCGACGAGGCCGAGCGCGCCTGCGTTACCATCATGGACGCCTGCTTTGACCGGCTGGCGCAGGAGGGAGAGAAGGAACTGCTGGCGGCACTGCTGTCGGGAGACAAGACCACCTTCCAGTTGTACCGCTGTCAGGCGCCGGAGCTGCAGCAGCTTCCGGCAGCTACCTACGAGTGGTACGAGACCTATTATCTGGATCGCTATTATCCCATTCGCTATATGATGAAATTCCGGGGCGTACCGTTCCCGGCCTTCTCTCTGGAGGCGCAGCCATGACCGGCCATGAGGCGGAGGCCTCCGCCCTGTTCTGTCAGGGGTGCAACTGCGCCCAGGCGGTATTCACCGCCTTTTGCGACGTTACGGGCATGGACCGGCAGACCGCGCTGCGCCTGTCGTCCTCCTTTGGCGCGGGCATGGGACGCCTGCGCCAGACCTGCGGCGCCGTAAGCGCCATGTGCATGGTAGCCGGGATGCTCTACGGCTTCGGAGAACACTGCGACACAGCGGAAAAAGCCCGGCATTATGCCAGAATTCAGGCGCTGGCCGGCGCGTTTCAGGAACAGTTCGGCACCCTGAGCTGTCAGGAGCTGTTAAAGAACGTGGCAACGACGCCGGGCGTCGCGCCGGAAGCGCGCACGGAGCAGTATTACAAGGCGCGTCCCTGCGTCCGCTTTGTTGCCGCCGCCGCCCGGATTTTAGACGACTATCTGGCGGAAAACCCGCCGGAGAATCGACCCGTCTCTCAATAAAACCAATGGCCGCCGGAAACACCGGCGGCCATTTTATGCGGTTTCAGCCGTTTGTAGGCAAGCTACTGCGTTTCATCGGGGCCAAAGAGGGCACCGAAATAGTCCTCATCCAGCACGGCCTTGGAATAATTGATCTTGTTGCCCACAATGGCGGAGACGGTGCCGACGTAATCGTCGCTGACGGTGACGCCTTCGTTGGGGGTGAAAGTGCCGGAGGCGGAATCGTATGTGCCTTTATCCGTCTTCCAGCTATAGCCGTTCCAGATGACCAGAGGCATCTGCTCGGAGAACACGTCCCGGCCGACCAGCAGGCGGGAGTCGTATTCCAGCCCGAACAGGTTGGACAAAGTGGGCACGATGTCCAGACTGTACACGGGGGTGTCCACCTCCAGATGCTTGTCCTCGATGCAGCCGCTCCAGATGATCAGAGCGGAGTGGTCACGCTGGAAGCAGGTTTCGGCGGTGTAGCCGTACAGCTCTGCCAGATAGTCTTCCTCTGTGCCCCAGGCTGTGCTCTTGTCCAGACAATAGGGGTAGTGGTCTGAGCCGAGGACGATTACCGTATCGTCGGCAATGCCCGCTTTTTCCAGTGCGGAAACCAGCGCTTCCATGGCGTATTCCAGCTCCAACTGGGAGGCATAATAGCACTGCACCGTCTCGGAGTAGGGCATATCCTTTACCGCGTCATAGTTGCGGTAGGACATGGTGTTGCCCTGCAGGGAGTACAGGCCGTGGCCGCTGACGCTCATATAGTAGACGCTGAAGGGCTGCTTGTCGATATAGCGATCCAGCGTGAACTCGATCATCTGCTTGTCGCTTTCCGGCCAGACCTTCTCCACGCCTTCCTCCATGCCGTTGCCCATGCCGATAAACTGGGAATAGCCCAGATTGGTGTGGGTCTTGTCCCGATTGTAGTAGGTATAGGTGTTGTTGTGATAGGCCTCGCTGAAATAGCCCAGACGCTGGAGCTGATTGCCCAGAGTGAAGTACATGTTCTTGCCCACGGTTTTCTGGATGCTGTCCACGCCGTAGACCGGAACCAGTCCCACCAGATTGGAATATTCGCCCGTGGAGGTGCTGCCGCCCCAGGCGGGCTGGGTGTAATCCGTAAAGTGGATGCCCTTGGTGGCCAGCCGGTAGAGGGTGGGCGTCAGGTCTTTGTCGATGGCCTCCAGAGAGAAGGCCTCCGCCGTAATGAAGATCAGATTCTTGCCCGCAAACAGACCGGTGTACTCGTTCTTCTTGGAGGGCGTCTGGGAGGCCACATAGGTGTCGATGGAGGCAAGATCGGAATCGGAGGTCTGCTCCGCCAGGGCGGCAAAGTCAATGTCCATGACATTTTCCCCGTATTCCGTAGGCTCCGTCACCATTTCCGCTGAGGAGTCCGAGGGCTCGGTGGATGATTCCACCGGAACCTGCACGAAGCTGGCGGGCTGATCGCCGCCGGAGCCGTGGGACAGATCCAGCCGCAGCGCCGTTACCAGTCCGAAGTCGTGAACGGCGCTGTCAAAGTCGTATTCCGCGCCGTATTTCTTGGTGTCCGGGGAAATGGTCAGCATGGACAGATAGGCCAGACAGAACAAAAATACGCAGCCAAAGCCGAACACGCAGCGGATGCGTCCGCCCACGGCGCGTCCCCAGCCCCCTTTGTGTCCCAGCACGGCGTAGAGCACGATGGGGACAATAAAGAGCAGAATGCGCCAGAATTCCTGAAAAATCAGGGAAAAGACCGTTCCGGCAAAGTCTCCGGCCACGTCTCCGGCGCCTGTAAAGAGGGAACCGAGGGTCATAAAGTTCTTGAACGCGTCATTGACCAGATACTCGGTAATGTACAAAACGCCCAGCAAAGAGGACAAAACAATGGCCAGCACCCGGCTGAAGGTGGCCGAGCGGCCAAGGGAGCAGAGCAGGGCGGAAAAGGCGCAGAAAGACAGAGCGAACAGAAGCACGCACAAAAAGCGCCCCAGAGAGAAGCTGTCTGTGATCCAGATATGAAACAGCAGCTCGTCGTATAATAAAATCAGGAAAATATACATCCACGCGGGGATGTTAATGGCGCGCAGACGGCTGCGCCGGGGCTTTCTGGCTTCCGTCATAAAAGCACATCCTTTCCGGAAAAGATGCAGGGCAGTGAAATTCTATGCAGGGATAGAATAGAAAGAACTGCGCCCCGCGCAGGAAGCCGGCCGTATGCCGCCGTATACGGCCAACACTGCTTTTGGGACGCAGACGAACTGCGCGGTTCAGCCCACGCGCTGGACAGAGGGCGCGTCCGGCGATTCGATACGGCGGATGTGTGCGCCCAGACTTGTCAGTTTTTCCACCATGTTTTCGTAGCCGCGTTCGATAAAATGGGCGTCTTCCACAGTTGTGACCTCGTCGGCGGCAAGACCGGCGATGACCATGGCAGCCCCTGCCCGCAGATCGCAGGCCTTGACCGCGCAGCCGTGGAGGGCGTCAACGCCGTCGATGACGGCCACCTTGTTGTCCACCTGAATGTGCGCGCCCATGCGGCTGAGTTCCGCACAATAGCGGAAACGGGTGTCGTAAATGCCCTCGGTGATGATGCTGGTGCCCTTGGCCAGCGCCATGCAGACCGCGATCTGGGACTGCATATCCGTGGGAAAGCCGGGGTAGGGCAGGGTCTTGACGTTGGCGCGGCGCAGCCTGCCGGTGCGTACCACGCGGATGGCGTCGTCGTATTCCGTCACCTGAGCGCCCATCTCCCGCAGCTTGGCGGAAATGCAGTCCATGTGCTTGGGAATGACGTTCTGAACCAGCACGTCGCCGCCGGTGGCGGCAGCCGCCGCCATGTAGGTGCCGGCCTCGATCTGATCGGGAATGATGGAGTAAAAGCCGCCGTGCAGGGCGGACACACTGCGTATTTTGATGACGTCCGTGCCTGCACCGGAGATCTTTGCGCCCATGGCGTTGAGGAAGTTGGCCAGATCCACGATGTGAGGCTCTTTGGCGGCATTTTCAATGATGGTGGTGCCCTTGGCCAGTACGGCGCCGATCATGATATTCATGGTCGCGCCGACGGATACTACGTCCAGATTGACCCGGCCGCCGGGCAGGCCGTCCTCCGGGGCTGTCGCGCAGACATAACCGTTCTGAAGCTGGACTTCCGCGCCCATGGCTTCAAAGCCCTTGATATGCTGATCGATGGGTCTGGGGCCGAAATTGCAGCCGCCGGGCAGGGCGACCCTGGCATGGCCGAAGCGGCCGAGCTGCGCGCCGATAAAGTAATAAGAAGCGCGGATACGGCGTACCAGCTCTGTGGGCGCCACGGCGTCCCGGGCGTGGGTACAGTCGATCTCTATGGTGTTGGGAGAAAGGCGGCGGATGCTGGCGCCCATTTCACTCAGAATTTCCAATAACAGACGGATATCGGAAATGTCCGGAATATTCTCGATCCGGCACGGGCCTTTAACCAGCAGGGTCGCGGGCAAAATCCCCACTGCGGCGTTTTTTGCCCCGCTGATGGTCACGGTGCCGTTGAGCGGCGTTCCGCCACGAATCATGTATTTAATCATGAAATACCCTCTCAGTAGTTTCGATTCACAGGCGTGCAGAGTATGTAAATCTGCAAACTTACTAGATTGTAACACATTATGACAAAAAAGTAAAGATAATTAATAGTGTCGCAGCCCTTTGGGGTAGTGATTCTTCAAAATTCCCCCGGAACCCTTCGCCCAGCCCAGAGAAAGACCGCCCGCAGTGATCAGCGTCCAGCCCCTTTGCGCCCCCGGCAGGGTCTGACCCCGCAGGTAAGCGGAGATCTCCCGGCTCTCAGGGGGAAAATCCGCCGTTTGTGCCGCCTGATGAAGCCACAGGGCAAGGGCGTGGGCAGGTTCAAACCGACCCTTTTGCAGCCGTCCCAGCTCCAGACCGGGTCGGACAACCTTCAGGGCGGACAGACACGGCAGCGCCGGAGGCGCCAGATACAGGGTCTGGCCGAACTGTACCAGCGTGCCTTCCGGCAGGCAAATGCCGTTTTCCTGAAGAAATCCGCTCAGCTCCGCGGGAAACGCCGGCGCACTTTGTTCGGCAGGGCAGTGTTCTTCGCCTGCCGTGCGGCGCAGGACGGCGGCAAAATGCCCTTCCCCGGCCAGCTTGTGCGGCCACAGGCGCACCGCGCCGGAAAGCTCCGGCAGACAGCCCGGCACCCAGTCCGGTCTGCCGGGAGAAAACAGGGAAGAGCGCACCGCCTCCAGCGCAAAGTCCGGGTGGGCGGAAAGAAACCGGCTCACCGTTCCCTCGTCCTCCTCCGGGGCAAAGGTGCAGGTGGAATAGACCAGCCGCCCGCCGGGGCGGAGCATGACTGCCGCCGAGCGGAGGATCTCCGTCTGCCGGTCGGCGCACATCTGCACGGTCTGCAGGCTCCAGTCGGTGACGGCGGCGGTCTCTTTGCGGAACATTCCCTCGCCGGAGCAGGGCGCGTCCACTAAAATACGGTCAAAATATCCGGCAAAGCGTTCTGCCAGCCGGGCGGGATGCTCATTGAGCACCAGTGCGCAGGATATGCCCATGCGCTCAATGTTTTGAGACAAAACGGCAGCCCGTTTGGGGTGGATCTCGTTGCATACCAGAAGCCCCCGATTGCCCATGGCCGCAGCGATTTGCGTGCTTTTCCCTCCGGGAGCGGCGCACAGATCCAGAACCCGCTCTCCCGGACGGGGGGCAAGGAGGGTCACCGGCGCCATGGCGCTGGGCTCCTGCAAATAGTACAGCCCGGCGTCGTGCCACGGATGCAGCCCCGGCCGCTGGTCAGGAGGATAGTAAAAGCCGTTGGGCTCCCAGGGAATCGGCGTCAGAGAAAAGGGAACGGACGGCGGCGTTTCGGCTTTCAGCGGATTGAACCGCAGTCCGGCGTTTCTCGGCCGGTCATAGGAAGAAAGAAAGGCGGGAAATTCCACCTGAAGCTGCTGCTCCATCCGGGATAAAAAGGCTTCTGGGAGCATGTTGGCCTCCGTTACAATCAGGGTCTCTCCGCAGATAGTTTGGCTCTTTGCGGAGGTTTTACTCTATCATAGACCATATTCCCAATTTTTTCAACCGTTTTGTAACAAGCGCCCTTTTTGCACAAAGACCCTTGCCCCACGGCGCCGGGACTGCTATACTAAGGTCGGCAGAAATCCCGCGGCGCCGCCGTGGGATTCCAAAAAACGGCTGTTTCAACGGCCTTTTCGGGATTTGGCGCAGCCGCACGATGCTGTCCGGGTGACAGGCGACCCGCCGGATGGCAGACGGTCGTTGCGGAGAAAGGAAGAAAAAACATGGAAGCTGTGGTGGGCTTTCTCATCCGGCGCGAGCGTCTGCGCCGGGAGTGGAGCCAGGCGGGACTGTGCCGGGGCATCTGCGCCGTGTCCTACCTGTCCAAAATCGAGCAGGGGAAGGTCTCTGCCTCGGAGGAGGTGCTGCGCCGGCTTGCACAGCGGCTGGAGCTGCCCTGGTACGGCGGCACGGCGGCACTGGCGGAGGCCGGGGCGCAGATAGAGCGGCTGTACGAGGCGCTGCTGTATCTGGATCAGCCTGCGCTGGAGCGGGAAAAGCCCCTGTTTGCCGCCGATATGGAGCGGCTTGCATTCAGTCCTTACGCCGTGGACGCAGCGCTGCTGAAACGGGCGCTGTTTGACGACGCAGCCGCCCTGCCGGAGACGGAGATGGAACCCTATATGGACGCCAGACAGTTGGCGCTGCTGCGTATCTTTCAGGGACGTTTCGACGAGGCCATCCGCCTGTATCCCCACGCCTATTGCCATTTTTGCGCCGGAGCGGACGCCTATGCCAGCGGCGAAAGCTATGCGGTGGCGCTGGCGCATCTGCAAAGAGGCTACGATCTGGCGGCCAGGGACGGGGCGGCCTGGCTGATGCTGCAGTGCCGCCTGCTGATGGGCAACTGCTTCTGCAATCAGTTGGAGCTGGAGCATATGCAGGCCGAATATGGGGCGGCGGCCCGGCTGGCCACGGCGCTGCAGGATACCTCGTCTTTGCGTCACATTGCCTACAACACTGCCTCGGCACAGTTGGAGGCCGGACAGTATGATGAGGCCTACGCCTATTTTTCCCGGTTGGAGCAGCCCACTGCCATGGAGCTGCACAAGCTGGCCATTTGCTGTGAGAAAACGGGCAGAAACGGACAGGCTCTTGCCGCCATCGACGCTGCCCGGCACCTGCTGGACGGGGCAGCGGAGGGGCCGGTGGCCGAGACGATTTGCGCGGTGGTGCGCTTCCGGCTGGAGCATCCGGACTATTTGCAGCGGCAGGAATATGGGCGGCTGCTGCTGGACTGCTTTGATGCGTGCCGCCAAAACCTGCCCATCGGCTACGCCAGCTTTCATCTGCCCTGGGTGGTGGAATGGTACACGGCCAACCGCCAGTACAAGCAGGCATTTGAGCTTTTGAAAAGTTTTCCAATAAAAATTAATAATCTTTGTATTAACTGAATCAGAATAAGAAAATTTTCTCAAAACAACGGGGTTTTCTTCTGCTAAGATGGGTGCTATCATAAGGACAGAAGCAACGAGGGAGCCAAAAGAAATGAAGAAGACCTTGTGGACAAGAAACTACACCCTGCTCATTGCTGCCAGCGCGCTGGGCGCGGCCGGCGGTATCATGGGCGGCTTTGCCCTGTCGTTTCTGGTTTTTGACGAGACGGGAAGCACTCTGGCCTCGGCGCTGATCGTGGCCATCCAGCTCGTCCCCTATTTCGTCCTGCCTTTGGTGATCGCGCCGTGGATGGATCGGCTGCCCCGTAAGCCCTTTCTGGTCGGGGGCGACGTGATCAACGGCGTGCTCTACCTGCTGGCCGGGGTGTATCTGCTGAACTTTGAATTTTCCTATGTGGGGTATCTGGGCTTTTCCCTGTTGCTGGCCTCCCTCGGCTCCTTTGACGAGCTGGCCTACAACAGCATTTATCCCAAGCTGATTCCCGAGGGCATGGAGCAGAAGGGATATGCCGTCTCCGGCACCCTGTATCCTGTGCTGAAGGTGCTGCTCATGCCGCTGGCCGCCGTGGCCATGGACGCGCTGGGTGTGGCGGTGCTGCTGCTGATTCAGGGCGGCCTGTCCCTGCTTGCCGCGCTGGTGGAAAGCCGCATTCGCCTCCATGAGGAAAAACGCATGGATGCCCAGGGCTTCCGCCTGAAGATCTGGTGGGCGGATATCCGGGAGGCAGCCGCCTATCTGAAACAGGAGCGGGGGCTGCAGAGCATTTACACCTATATGGCGGTGACCAACGGCGTTGGCAACGGCTACGGTTCCGTTCTGGTGGCGTTTTTCCGCGCTACACCCGGCTTCACCGCCGCCATGTATTCCCTGTTCTCCGTGGCGGAGTTTATCGGACGCACTTTGGGCGGCATCGTCCAGTATCGGATCAAGGTTCCGGAGAAAAAGAAATTTCCCTTTATTTTCGGCGTTTATCAGACCTATGAGGTCATGGATATGTGCCTGCTGTGGCTGCCATATCCGCTGATGCTCGTCAATCGGGGCATCTGCGGATTTCTGGGCAACAACAGCGCCACCATGCGGCAGGCAGCAGTGCAGCGCTATATTCCCGAAACCATGCGCGCCCGCATCAACGCCTTTGAAAGTATGCTCATCATGGCCGCGTGCAGTCTGCTGACGCTGGCGGTGGGGGCATTGGGCGAAGTGCTGGATTACCGGCTGTGCGTTACCCTCTGCGGCGCTGTGAGCATGGCAGCCTGCTGGCTGACCATCTGGCGCAGACGAAAAGACGTGAAGAAGATTTACGAAGCCGCCCCGGAAGCGGCAGACGCGAAATAAAAAAGCAGGCCGGATGTTTCCGGCCCGCTTTGGCATATGGTTTTACATATCGGAGAAGGTGACGGTGCCTGCCCAGCGGATGAAATCCGGGCGGTAGTCGTCGTACTTGGACGTTTCACAGGCGAACTGCACCAGCCAGAAGGCGGTGCCTGCCTTGTACATGGATGTAAAGTACTTGTAGTCCTTGCCGTCATCGTCGTTGTGGAATTCGTACTCCAGATAGGTCAGACCGTTTTCCTGCTGCACTTCTCCGGGGTTCCTGGAGGCGTTGGACTGGTACACAAGTTGGGCATAGTCCTCCAGAGAGTAGTCGCCGAAGCCGTCCATGAGATCAAAGCTCTCTTTCAGCAGCAGCACAGCCACTGTGGGGGAGTCGAAGCAGCCGGTATAGCCGTCCATCGTGGTCTGGGTAAAGGCGCTGGTCAGGGTGAGGGTTGCTTCCTCCACGGTAAACTGCTTTTCCGATGCGTTCCGGACGTCAAGGGAGCCGCAGCCTGCCAGCAACAGACAGGCCAGAAAAATTGCGGTCAGGGAAGTTGCGATTTTTTTCATAGTTCATTTCACCTCGTGAGGTAAGATACAGAAAAAGACTGCCATTGTCAATAGACAAATGAAAAATTCTTCTCCCGGTAAATTTT
>JAQYBZ010000137.1 GCA_029003235.1 Bacillota bacterium | reverse complement strand
CTACAACGACTATGCCAAGGCCTGCTTCGGTCAGCCCGACCCCGACGCTGCCAAGGAGTGCCTGAAGGCGGCTTCTGCCACGCTGAAGGGCGGCACGCTGTCCTACAGCGACATCGGCAACGGCGCGCTGATCTTTGACGTCACCAAGGACGGAGAGTATTACCTGTTCCAGACCGGCGGCAAATATCTGGCCATGCCCGAGAATTATGTCAACGACGAGGGCAAGACGGTCAACGATGAGACCCTTATCCTCATTGACAACGCCAGCGAGTATGCCAAGTGGAGTCTGGAGACCATCAACGGCGGCTACTGCATGTACAACAAGGCAGCCACCTGGAAGGGCCGCCGCGTCGCCGTGGAGTACTTTGACACCGTATTTGCCGGCTATTCCAATGACGGCTCCGATCCCGACATCTTCGCCATGAACTTCTACAAGGTTCAGGACAAGTACAACTGCGGCTATGTGGTCAACCCCTCCGTCAAGTTTGAGGATGCCAAGGCCGAGGTCGGCACGGACTGCCAGATCAAATTCGAGGTGGACGACCTGAGCAGCATCACCTCCACCACCGCCACCTATTGGTTCGACAATGCCAGCGCTTCGGCCAAGACCGCTGCCGTGACCTATGAAAACATGATCGGCAGCTTCACCATCCCCAGCAGCGAGCTGGCAGGCCATACCAGCCTGAGCGTCGAGGTCGTCGTCAAGGATGCGATGAACATTGAGTTCTCCAACACCCTGAAGCTGGACGTGTCCGACGAGCCGCTGATCACGGCGGTCTTCCCGGCGCCCAACGAGGCAACCGGCGATGAGACCAAGCCGGAGATCTACGCTACCTTTGTCAATGCCGGCACCAATCCTACCGTCACCATGACACTGGATGGCAAGGCTGTCACGCCCACCGTCAAGGACGGAAAGGCCAGCTACACCCCCACTGCCGCGCTGAGCCAGGATAAGCACACGGCCACCGTGTCCATTACCCGTGCCGACGGCAAGAAGGTGGAAAAGACCTGGAGCTTCTTCGTAGGCGAAAAGGGTCTGAGCCTGTACTTCGGTCAGATCCACTCCCACACTGCGGAGTATTCCGACGGCGCCGGTACGCTGGAGGATGCTTACGAGCATGCCTATGGCGCGGACGATGTGGACTTCCTCATTGTCACCGACCACTCCAACTACTTCGACACCACCAAGACCGCTACCACTTCCAGCTACTATGACCTGTCCTCCCTGACCAAGAACTCCGAGGGCACCATGACCAAGTGGGAAGAGGCCAGGAAGACGGCAGCGGAATACAACGCCAAGTATGACGACTTCATCTGCGCCTACGGTTATGAGATGACCTGGTCCGGCGGACCCGGCCATACCAACACCTTTAACACCTACGGCACCGTTTCCAGAAACCAGTCCAACCTCAACAACAAGGCCAACTATGCGGGCATGTACCTGTACAATGACCTGATGGTCAATGCCAACAAGGGTCTGGATGTAAACGGCGACCCCGTGGCGGAGGGCGTCAAGACCAAGTATCTGGAAGACGCACCCGTAGTATCCCAGTTCAACCATCCCGGCACCACCTTCGGTACCTTTGGCGACTTCATCGGCTGCACGGCAACCCGCGACTCCGTGCTGAATCTGGTGGAAGTTGGCAACGGTGAAGGCGCTGTGGGCGGCTCCGCTTACTGGCCCTCCATCGAGGAGTACGACAAGGCGCTGGCCATGGGCTGGCATGTGGCTCCCACCAACAACCAGGATAACCACAAGGGCAACTGGGGCGACTCCAACTCCTGCCGTGACGTCATCCTCACCGATGACTTCACTGAGGCCGGCCTGTACAAGGCCATGGCGGCGCGCCATGTTTACTCCACGGAGGATCAGAACCTCCAGATGATCTACTACCTCAATGTGAATGGTACAGACTATCTGCAGGGCGATATTGCCGATGCGGATTCTGCAAATAAACCCGAGAAGGTCACCGTCAAGTGCAGTCTGTACGATCCCGACGGCGAAGCTCTGGGTACTGTGCAGGTCATCGGTGAGAACGGCAAGGTTTTGGCCCAGCAGGCCATCTCCGGCGGCTCCTATGAGTACACCGCAACCATCCCCAACGACAACGCTTACTACTATATCAAGGTCATCCAGAAGGACGGCCAGATCGCCGTTTCCGCACCTGTGTGGACCAGCGAGTCTGTTCCTGTCAACGTTTCTGTGGACACCGACAGCGCCGTGGCGCTGGTAGGCGAGGAAGAGACCATCACCGTCAGCCTGCTCAACGGCAGCGAGACCGATGCCATCTCTCTGGTGAAGTACACCGTTCAGGTGGACAATGTGAGCATTGCCTCCGAGAATTTGAACGAGGATCTGGCTGCGGGCGCCACCAAGACGGTGGAAGTCAAGTACACGCCCAAAACTGCCGGAGAGCACAAGATCGTGGCATACTTCCGCTTCACCTATAAGGGTCAGACCTACACCTTCAACGCATCGATGACGGAAAAGACCCTCCTTGCAGAGGATGCAATCTTTGTGGGCATCGACAGCGGCCACACCAACTTCTACGTTTCCGGCGACTATGCCGGCTGCGAAACCTCCTTTGTACAGATTTGTGCCGATAACGGCATCATCTGCAAGTACATCGAGGCAGGCGAGATGACCAAGGAGAATCTGGCAAAGTTCGACATGATCGTACTCAACGTTCCCTTTGTCAGAAGCACCACCATCAAGCCCACTGTCTGGACCGACGAGGAGCTGGCTGCCATTGCCGATTATGCAAGCAAGGGCGGCAACATCATCAACCTCTGCCGTGCAGACCGTGAGGACTACGATCAGGGCGAGTTCTCCTCCGCCAGCATCTCCAACACCGTGCAGGAGGCCATCGGCGCCAATACCCGCTTCGTACAGGGCATTGTGGTCGATACGGACAGAATGTCCGGCGGCACCTCTTACCGTGTGTACTTCGACGGCGCCGAGCTGGTGAATCAGGATCATCCCTTCACCGCCGGTATCGTAGAAAGCTCCAACGGCCAGTACCAGTTCTACAACGGCACGGCCATCACCGTCAACGAGGGCGCCGAAGATAAGGTCACGACCCTGATCAAGGGCTATGACACTACCTGGGTCGCCAACTATACCGACAACTTCACCGGTGCGGCTTATGTGCCCAGCTATAAGGTGGACACCACGCTGGTGGAAAAGGGCAAGGTCAACCTGATCACCACCGAGACTCTGTCCGGCGGCGGCTTCCTGGTCTGCGGCGGCGCGTCTTTCGTCACCACTTATGACCTGTCCACCGACGATGCAGCCAGCGAGCAGTATGAAAACTACTCCATGGTGCTCAACATTCTGGACTACCTGAAGACCGGCGGCAAGACCCCCAAGATCACTAAGATCGCTGACATCCACAAGGGGACTGCCGGCGCCGAGTATACCGCCGAGGGCTGGGTCACCTCCAACGCCTCCGGTTATGACCAGAATACCGCTTTCTTTGACTGCATCTATGTGCAGGACGAGACCCGCGGCATCAACGTCTTCCCTGTAGCCGGCAAGTACCGCATCGGCCAGAAGGTTCGCGTCCACGGCGCGCTGACCTCTTACTGCGGCGAGGTTGAGCTGAACCTCAGCCCGGACTACAACGGCTACATCAAGATCATCTCCGATGAGCTGAACGTGATCGAGCCCAAGACCATGAGCTGTAAGGCAGCGATGGCCGACTCCAACATCGGCAACCTGACCAAGATCACCGGCCTGATCACCAAGATCCACAAGACCGCCGGTGTGGTGGACTACATCTATGTAGACGACGGTTCCGGCACCGAGGGCTGCCTGTTCATCAACGGCTACATCGGCAGCGAAGACACCCATATGGATGACTTTGAAGTGGGCATGTGCGTCACCGGCGTGGGCATCGGCTCCCGCGATGTGGACGAAACCAGCACCTCTCAGGCAATTATCCGCCGTCTGCGTGTCCGCGACAGATCCGAAGTCATTGCTTACTGGGATCCCTGCGACGATTTCACAGACATCAACCGCAGCGCATGGTACCATTCCGCCGTTGACTTCGTGGTGGAAAATAAACTGATGCTCGGCGTTGGCGGCAGCAAGTTTGACCCCAACGGTACGGTTGACCGCGCCATGGTCGTTGCCCTCATGTACCGCATCTGCGGCGCTACCGATACGGACTACACCGGCAAGTTCTCCGATGTGGCCAAGAATGCATGGTACGCCGAAGAAGTGGAATGGGCCGCCAAGAACGGTCTGGCTCTGGGCGACGGCAAGGGCAAGTTCCTTCCCGAGCAGAAAGTCACCCGTGAAGACACGGCAGTGTTCCTGTACCGTCTGGCCGAATTCATGGGCTACGATGTCTCCGCCAGAGGCAGCCTGGACGGCTTTGCCGACAAGAGCAAGGTCAGCGATTACGCAGTCGATGCCCTCGAGTGGGCGGTCGATTACGGCATCCTCAAGGGCGATCTGACCAACGGCGTTCTGAACATCTATCCCAAGAACGGCGCACAGCGCTGCGAGTTTGCAGCCATGATCCAGCGCTTCCTGGAGAACCTGGATCAGATGGACAACAAGGACGATCTGGTTGTCCTGTATACCAACGACGTCCACTGCGGTGTGGACTACTCGGTTACCAGCTTCGGCTATGCCGGCCTGGCACAGATCAAGAAGGATTTGGAAGCCAACCACGAGCAGGTTCTGCTGGTGGACTGCGGCGACGCCATTCAGGGCGAGGCCATCGGCACTCTGTCCAAGGGCGCATATCTGGTTGACCTGATGAACGAGCTGGGCTATGACTACGCCGTGCTCGGCAACCATGAATTCGACTATGGCATGGAGGAACTGAAGGCTCGCCTCGACGAGGCCGACGCACAGTATCTTGCCTGCAACTTCAAGTACACCGGCAACGATAAGGACAATGCCATCGATCTGGAAAGCTATGCCATTACCGAGTACGGCGACAAGAAGGTCGCTTTCGTGGGCATCAGCACCCCGGAGACTCTGGTCAAGTCCACTCCCACCTACTTCCAGGATGAAGATGGCAACTGGATCTACGACTTCTGCAACGACCTGACCGGCGAAGACCTGTACAATGCTGTACAGGCGGCGGTCGACGCTGCCAAGGCAGCCGGCGCGGACTACGTCGTCGCCCTGTCTCACCTGGGCACTGACGAAGCATCCAGCCCCTGGCGCTCCACTGACGTGATCCGCAACACCACCGGCATCGACGTGGTGCTGGACGGCCACTCTCACTCCGTCATTGCCCAGCAGATCGAGAAGAACAAGGACGGCAAGGACGTTCTGCTCTCCTCCACCGGTACCAAGCTGGCCAATGTGGGCAAGCTGACCATCACCGCCGACGGCAAACTGAGAACCGAACTGCTGGCCAGAACGGATTACAATGCCTACGACGTGAAGGACGACAAGGACAACATCATCGACGGCTATTGGGACGATGAGACCAAGGCCTTCCTGGACGGCATCGAAGAACAGTATGCGGCTCTGCTCAATGAGGTAGTGGCACATACCGACTACGATCTGCTCGTCTCCAACCCCGAGACCGGCCTGCGTGCTGTGCGCTATCAGGAGACCAACCTGGGCGACGTGTGCGCTGACGCCTACCGCGAGGTTCTGGGTGCCGATATCGCTTTCGTCAACGGCGGCGGCGTCCGTGCCAGCATCAAAGCCGGCGACGTGACCTACGGTAATATCATTGCCGTGCATCCCTTCGGCAACGCGGCCTGCATGGTGGAAGCCACCGGTCAGGAAATCGTGGACGCACTGGAGATGTCCTCCAGAGCGGTCAGCGTGGACGAGGATGGCAACCCCATCAACGAGCTGGGCGGCTTCCTCCAGGTTTCCGGTCTGAAGTACACCATCAATACCGCTGTGGAATCCACCGTTAAGACCGATACCGCCGGTATGTTTGACAGCGTCACCGGTGTGCGCCGCGTCAGCGACGTGAAGGTGCTCAACAAGACTACCGGCGAATACGAGCCCATTGACCTGACCAAGACCTACACGCTGGCTTCTCACAACTATATGCTCAAGTCCGGCGGCGACGGCCTCGGAATGTTCCGCGACAACACCCTCCTGCTGGATGAGGTCAAGCTGGACAATCAGGTGCTCATTGAGTACATGACCTCCGAAGCGTTCAAGAGCCACGACTACAGCAAGTGGGACGGCGAAGGCCGTATCACCCTGAACAGCGGCGCTTACGTTCCTCCTGTGGACGGCGACGAGTATGTTCTCAAGTCCTTCAGCGAGATCGAAGCCGGCGACAAGGTCATCCTCTACAACCCCGGCTATGCCAAGGCTGTCAAGAACGAGACCGACAAAGACTGGTATCTGATTGCGCAGGATGTTACGCCCAATGACGGCACCATTGTGAACAAGGACGATACCATTGTCTGGACCGTGGCCAAGAACGAGGATGGCACCTACAGCTTCACCAACGGTACCAACGCCATCACCGCATGGCTGTCCGGCACCTATGTGGAACTGACCAACAACGCCTCCTACACCGGCGGCGACAGCACCTGGAATGTGACGGCCTGCAATGAGACGAACAAGACCTACTACATCTCCAGCAAGAGCATCGCCACTTCCTACGGCCCCGGCTATCTGGAGTGCTACACGAAGAAAGACGGCGTGAAGGTCTGCGGCTATGCGGCTTCTGCGTCGAAGCTGAACGAGAATGATTTTGGCTTCCAGTTCTATGTGTACGCCGGTTAAGTGACCGATCCCGTGTCGGCTGACACAGACGACACAAACCTGATTGCAGCTCCCCACGGAAGGGCATCCGCCCTCCCGTGGGGAGTTTTTCTGCCTTCGGTCTCCCGGAGCGCCCCTTGACCTGCGGAGGAAAAGAGAGTATGATATTGTTGCTGACACCCGATCATTGGGATTGTGAATGAAAAAGAGCCGTTTGCGTGTTTCCCGCTGCGGCGCACCTGAAAGAGAAAGCGCCTGGACACTGCGAAATGCCCAAAAGCGTGCACAGACAGAAAACCGGAGGGACAGTATATGAACGAGAAAACAAAGGAAAACTATCTTGCGATCCTGAAAGAGGAGCTGATTCTTGCCACCGGCTGCACCGAGCCCATTGCCATCGCCTACTGTGCCGCCACGCTGCGGGATGTGCTGGGCACGGCGCCCCAGCGGATTACGGCGGAGGTCAGCGGCAATATTATTAAAAATGTGAAAAGCGTTGTGGTGCCCAATACCGGAGATATGAAGGGCATTGAGGCGGCCATTGCCGCCGGGGTCATTGCGGGAAACAGCGGCGACGGCCTGCAGGTGCTGTCGGAGGTGACACCGGAGCAGATTCGGCAGATCAGGGACTACCTGAACTGCACGCCCATCGAGATCGTCTGTGCCAGCACGCCCTGTATTCTGGACATTACCCTGCGGGGCGTCAGCGGCGACGACAGCGCCGCCGTGCGCATTGCCAACAACCATACCAATATTGTCTACAAGGAACGCAACGGCAGACCCCTGCTGCAGCTGCCGGTGTCGGCCTCCTCCGAGGAGCACTTGACGGACAAATCCTGCCTGAACGTGGAGGACATCGTCCGCTTTGCCGATACGGTGTCGCCCGAAGAGCTGGAGCCCCTTCTTGCGCCCCAGATCGAGAAAAATTCCGCCATTGCCGAGGAGGGCCTGCGGGGCGGCTGGGGCGCCCAGATCGGCAGGATTTTGCTGGAGGATTACGGCGACGACATCAAGCAGGAGGCCAAGGCCTACGCCGCCGCCGGCTCCGACGCCAGAATGAGCGGCTGCGAAATGCCTGTGGTGATCCTTTCCGGCTCAGGCAATCAGGGCATTACCGCCTCCGTGCCGGTGATCCGCTACGCCAAGCGCATGGACGCCACCCGGGAGCAGCTTTTGCGGGCGCTGGCCGTGTCCGATCTGATCACCATCCACCAGAAGAGCGGCATCGGCAGGCTTTCCGCCTACTGCGGCGCCATTTCCGCCGGGGTAGGCGCAGGCGCCGGCATCTGCTACCTCTGCGGCGGCGGCTATTCTGCGGTGGCGCATACGGTGGTCAATGCCGTGGCCATTCTGTCCGGCACCATCTGCGATGGAGCCAAGCCCTCCTGTGCTGCCAAAATCGCGGCGGCGGTGGACGCGGGGATCATGGGCTACCGTATGTATCTGCACCACAAGGAGTTTCACCGGGGCGAGGGCATCGTCTCCGACGGCGTGGACAGCACCATTGCCAATGTGGGGATTCTGGCACAGCAGGGGATGTTCCAGACAGATAAGACCATTTTGGAGATCATGCAGAAAATCTGATTTTTTTCGCGGAAAGTTAAAAGACCGTTTTTATTGCTGTCATACTTTCTTCACATGTCAAGGATAAGATGAAAGCATAAAAACAAACGAAGGAGCTGAAAACCATGGAAAACTGGAACAGCGATCAATATAACCCCGAACAGAAGGCAGATGCTTTTGTCAACGGCCAGAACGGACAAAACGCAGCGGAGCAGAATACGGCTGCCAACACGCCGGAAGGGCAGAACGCCGGGGCACAGAATCAGACACAGCCGGACGGCGCCTATTCTTACGGCCCCAGACAGGCGCCCACGGGCGGTAACCCCTACGATACCCAGGCGGGCAATGTGGGCGGCGCATACCGCCCCACCTATCAGCAGCCCGACTACTACGGCTACAGCGGCACCTACACAGGCCATGCCTACACGCAGCCGCCCAAAGCCAAAGCGCACAAAAAGAACAAGGCCAAAATCTGGGTTCCCATCGTCATCGTGGCCGCCATGCTGGTGGGCGTGGCCGGAGGCTTCGGCATCAACGAGCTGGTCAGCCGCAGAAAGGCCGACACTCAGACGGAGGTTCAGAGCCAGACAGAACGCAACGGAGCCACCGAGGCCAAGACCGAAGAGACTCAGGGCAGCGGAGATCTTTCCCACAAGGTGACCACCGCGCCCACCACCGGCGCTTTGACTCCGTCGGAGATCTACAGCAAGTATGTGAATGCGGTAGTGGGCATCGCCAATGAGGGTACCACCACCAACTACTTTGGTCAGGTCTCTGCCACAGCCAGCTCCGGCACAGGCTTTATCATTACGGAAGACGGCTATATTCTCACCAACCACCATGTGGTGGAGGGAGCCAAGACCCTGACCGTGACCCTCAACGACGGCACGGAGTATCCCGCCACGCTGGTAGGCTCTGAGAGCGCCATCAGCGACGTGGCGCTGCTGAAGATCGACGCCACAGGGCTGACTACCGTGGACATCGGCGATTCCGACAGCCTGCAGGTGGGGGAGGAAGTCTGCACCATCGGCAATCCCCTGGGGGAACTGACCAATACCCTCACCGTGGGCTATATCAGCGCCAAGGATCGGGAGATCAATACGGACGGTACGCCCATCAACATGATGCAGACCGATGCGGCCATCAACTCCGGCAACTCCGGCGGCCCGCTGTTCGACATGAACGGCAACGTGGTGGGTATCACCACTGCCAAGTATTCCGGCGAGACCAATTCCGGCACGGTCATCGAGGGTTTGGGCTTTGCCAT
>JAQYBZ010000136.1 GCA_029003235.1 Bacillota bacterium | reverse complement strand
GATTAAGCAGCAGCCAGAACGATGTTATCGTTGTCAGTTAATTGAAAAAGTTGCCCGTTTTATAGTGGCCAGGCGCCACTGCCCGCTATTCCAGCCTCACTGCCCCCGTCGAAACCGGTACGCCCCCGGATAGACAGGCGCCCGCAAGCGCCGGAGAATATATCTGGCAAAGGCGAAGACAACAGGCTCCGCCTTTGCGCAGTTTATGAATGGATGATGGGATCTCCGCCTTCCCGGCAAGGATGCGCCCAAGCGCAGAATACAAAACCGGACGCCCTTTGGGGGCATTGCATCAAAAACTCCCCGCCGGGAAACGCGGCCAAAGCCGAAGCCCGGCAAAAGAGCAAGGCAGGGGAAAGGGGCGAAGAAGCGCTGCCGGCGGCTTTCGCTACCGGATGCAGCTTGTGCAGGAAGTCCGCTCAGAAGCGGCCATAAGGATCCTTCAGCTTCTTCGGCTCGGGGTAGGTTTCGCCCAGCGTGTCCACCCGGACAGTGCGGATCTTCTGCTCCTGCTTAGGACGGTCGCTGCCGTCCACTGCCACGGAAGCAATGGCGTCCACCACGTCCAGACCGCCGGTCACCTTGCCAAAGGCCGCATACTGCTTATCCAGATGGGGCGCGTCCTGATGCATGATGAAAAACTGACTGCCTGCGGAGTTGGGCGAGGAGGAACGCGCCATGGACAGCACGCCCCGTTTGTGCTTGAGCTTGTTGTCCACGCCGTTGAACAGAAATTCGCCCTTGATGCAATAGCCGGGGCCGCCCATGCCGGTGCCGGTGGGGTCGCCGCCCTGAAGCATAAAGCCTTTAATGACCCGATGGAAAATCAGGCCGTCGTAGAATCCTGCGTTTGCAAGAGAAATAAAGTTGTACACGGACTGGGGCGCTGCATCGGGATACAATTCGCCGGTCATTACGCCGCCGTTTTCCATTTCAATGGTGAAAACAGGATTTGACATCTCAGTGATTCCTCTCTTTCATGGCTCTGTCAATTTGCCGCTTTGCATCCCGTGCGGCGGCGTCGTCCCGCTTGTCGTAGAGCTTTTTGCCTTTACACAGGGCGATCTCCACTTTGACCAGAGAGCCTTTTAAGTACACCGACAGGGGGATGATGGAATAGCCGTTTTGCCGCACGTTGGCATACAGCCGCAGAATTTCGCGCTTGTGCAGCAGCAGCCGACGGGGGCGCAGGGGATCTTTGTTAAAAATATTTCCTTTATCATAGGGCGCAATGTGCATCTGCCGAAGCCAAAGCTGGCCGTCTTTAACCTGACACCAGGCTTCTTTCAGACTGATGCTGCCGGCGCGGATGGACTTGACCTCGGTGCCGGACAGCTCGATACCGGCCTCAAATTTTTCTTCCACAAAATACTCATGGTAGGCTTTTTGGTTTTTTGCGATGATTTTAACGCCGGAGGTCGGCATGGCAGTCACCTCGCTTCATGACACAGGCTATTATTCCCACGCAGCTATTATAACACGTTTGTCAAGAATCAAACAGGTAGTCATACAGCGCCTGTACCGTGGAAAAATAGCGGCTGCACAGCCGGCGCATGGCAGCTTCCACGTCCGGCAGATAGTGGGACCATCCGGCGCAGGCAAAGGGTACACCGCAGGCGGCGGCCATATCCCGCCCCTGCCGCAAATCATCCACCATGAGAAGCTGCCGGGGCGCATAGCCGGTCTTTTTCATAATATCCTGCAGGGAATAGGGGCTGGGCTTGCGCAGCGCCTCGGGCAGATCCCAGCTATAGATGCCGTCGGGGATCATGCCGAAATGAAGCCGGTAGTCCCGCAGAATGTTCTCGTCCGCAGAGTGGGAGACCACAAAGATCAGGCCGCCCCGGGCTCTGTGCTCGGTCAGCAGTGCCCGGATGCCCTCGTAGGCAGGCGGAACATGGGTGCGCACATAGACCTTCCACTGGGCAAAGGCGTATGCCAGCTCGTCGTCGGTAAAGCCGTAGCGCTGCCGGCACATAAAAGCGTAGCCTCCCTGCAGGCAGTCGCGGGTAAAGGTCTCCCGGGAGACGGTGACTCCGGGGCGAAGCTCCGCCAGCGTCTGGCAGAACTGGGGATAATTGACTGTCTCTTCACTGCGTACCACCGTGTCGTCGTGATCCAATACCAGACAGGGAAATTTCATACTGCATCTCCTGTTTTGGGCGGAATTACCGCCGGATTCTTATTTCATTATAGCCGAAAGAGAGAAAAAACGCAAGAATCCGTCATGTCTTTTCCGGCTTTGGACGAAATTCCTGCTCTGCACTTGCAGGAACAGGAAAATTATATTATAATATCGTTCACGGCATGGCCGCGATTTGCGCGCAACTTGAGACGGTACGGCGGTTTTCACCGCACGCGATGCCGGGCGGATAAAGTGCCCGGCAAAGGAAAATACTTGCCCGTGAAAACGGGATAAACCAAGAATGGAAGCGCCTGCAGCCCGGTGTTGGATACCGGACGCCGGCTATGGCGCAGGACAGGGGGGAGCATTCATGAAAATCATCCATCTGATCTCCGGCGGCGACGTGGGCGGCGCCAAAACCCACGTTCTTTCGCTGCTCTCCGGACTGAAAGAGCATCATAGAATACAGCTTGTGTGCTTTATGGAGGGCGCTTTTGCCCAGGAGGCCAGAGAACTGGGGATTCCCACCATGGTACTCACCGAGGGGGTTCGCACATCTCTGGGCGTGCTGGGCCGGCTGATCCGGGAGCAGGGCTATGAGGTTGTCCACTGCCATGGCGCCCGCGCCAATATGTTCGGCAGTATGCTCAAAAGCAGGCTGGACATCCCCGTGGTGACCACGGTACACAGTGACTACCGTCTGGACTACCTTGGACGGCCTGCGGCCGCCCTGACCTACGGCACCATCAACCGCTTTGCCCTGCGCCGTCTGGACGACTGGATCGGCGTGGCGGATACGACCTCGGATATGCTCATCCGCCGGGGCTTTGACCCCGAACGGGTGTTTACCATCTATAACGGCGTGCCTTTTGACGCAGAGGCGCCCGCCCTGAGCCGGGAGGAATATCTGAAAAAATTTGGCGTCAGCGCTGACGAAAACACTACGGTATTCGGCATTGCGGCGCGCATCGACCCGGTCAAGGATATACAGACCTTGCTGCGCGCCTTTTCACAGGCGGTAAAAGACTGCCCCAATATCCGGCTGCTCATTGCAGGAGACGGGGAGCAGCGGCAGGAGCTGGAAGCGCTGGCCGGAGAGCTTTCCCCGTCCGGGACGGTGATCTTTGTGGGCTGGCAGGAGGATATGCGCAGCTTTTACAACGCACTGGACGTCAATATGCTGACCTCGCTTTCCGAGGGCTTCCCTTACGCGCTGGTGGAGGGGGCAAGGCAGAGCTGCGCCACCATCTCCACCCGGGTGGGCGGCGTACCCGCCCTTGTGGAGCATGAGATCAACGGCTTCCTGTTCCAGCCCCGGGACGTGCAGGCGCTGACGGAGTACATCCTGCGCTGCGCCCGGCAGCCGGAACTGCGCAAGGAATTTGGCAGACGTCTGTACGAAAAGGCCAAACGGGAGTTTTCTCTTGAGGCCACAGTGGAACGGCAACTGGAGATTTACCGTACCATCCTGCGTCGCAGAAAGAGACAGTCGGAGCGTCCCAGAGACGGAGTCATGATCTGCGGCGCTTACGGCCGGGGCAACGGTGGAGACGATACCATCCTGTCCGCCATTGTGGGGCAGCTTCGGGAAATAGACAGCGATCTGCCCATCTGTGTCATCACCCGCAATCCGGTAGAGACGGCACTTGAGAACCATGTGCGTGGAATTTACACGTTCCGGGCGCTGAAGATCCGCCGTCAGATGAAAAAGACCCGGCTTTACCTCTCCGGTGGCGGAAGCCTGATTCAGGACGCTACCAGCAGTCGGTCTTTGTGGTACTATCTCAGCAGCATCCGCAGTGCAAAGCGCTGCGGAAATCAGGTGATGATGTTCGGCTGCGGCATCGGCCCCGTGAGCCACGCTCTCAACCGCAGGCGCACGGCCGAAACCATCAACCGCTGCGTGGACGCCATTACCCTGCGGGATGCGGAGTCCTTGCGGGAGCTGGAACGGCTGGGGGTAAAGGCCGTTCCGGTGCGCCTTACGGCGGACATGGCTTTCCTTGCCCGGCGCGCTCCGGAGAGCGAACAGCGGGTCTATCACAAAGCCTGCGGGCTGGAGGAGCAGGGGCAGTATCTGATGTTTGCGCCCAGACCCTGGCCGGGAGCGGAGACCTGTGTAAACGCCTTTGCCCAGGCGGCGCTGTACGCCGAAAAAAAATACGGTCTGACCCCGGTTGTCTACGCCATGGAGCCGGGACGGGACCGGGAGCTGTGCGAAAAGATTGCCCGTCAGATTCAAAAAGAAGGCGGAAGCTGCCTGCTGCTGTCTGCGCCGAAGGATTCCAGACTGATTCTGGGACTGGTCGGCCGAATGCGGGCGGTCATCGCCATGCGTCTGCACGGATTGATTCTTGCGGCGACGCAGGGCGTCGCCTTTGCCGGTGTGGCCTATGATCCCAAGGTCAGCGGCTTTATGGACTATATCGGACAAGGCGCCTGCTGCACATTGGAGCAGTTGAGTGCCGATACGCTGAAAGGCCTGATCGACGTTGCGCTGGAGGAGAAAGACTGCGCTGACAGCGCGGCAAGGATGCAGAAACTGGCGCAGGAGAATTGCCGCATTGCCATGGAGCTGTACGCAGGAAACGAAGCGGACATGACACGGAAAATCTCTTGAATATGTGTCCCGGCCAACAAAAACGCGGTTGCCGTTTGGCAGCCGCTGTTTTTATGCTTATTCCCGGCCGGAGAACCGGTCTTTAAGGGAAAACATGGCCGACAGCAGCCCGTAGTGGCCGCCGCAGATCAGCCGGTAGGCAAGACGTTTGCTCCGGGGCAGGAGGGAAAGATAGGGATTGCGCCGGAAATCAGGAAAATTGGTCTCGGTATATTGCCGGAACTCCTTCAGCAGCGGGCTGCGGCGGTCGCACCGTGCCACCCGCACACTGGCGGCGATGAGCACATGGTCGATCACCAGACGGCACAGCTCGTTTTTGTAGGCCTCAAAATAACCGTGCGCCCGGAAATAGGAGATCAGATCGTCCATGGCCTCTATGATCTGGCGGTTGCGCTCCACGTTGGTATTGCGGGTGATGGAGTTGGCGCGCATAACGTAGAAATACAGGGATTTGTGCAGAGCAACAATGCTTTCGGCGTTGGCAAACAGCTTGCCTGTGGTGCGGATATCCTCATACCAGACCCGGCCGGGATAACGCACCTGTGTGCGCAGAAACAGCTCCCGCCGGTAGACCCGCGACCAGGCGGAGGGGGGCATGAGCAGCAGCCCGGGCTGCTGGCTGAGGGTGAAAGCCTCTGCCTCGGGCAGACCCTGCGTGGCAGACTGCGGCTCCAGCCGGGCGGGATACTCGCAGGTGAAATCAAAGGTATAGATGTCGGCGTGGGTGCGGTCGATCTGCGCCGAGATGGTGGAAAGATAGTCCGGCGCAATGTGGTCGTCGCTGTCAATGAATACCAGATAATCGCCCTGGGCGTTGGCAATGCCCGTGTTGCGGGCGTCGCCCAGACCGCCGTTGCGCTGATGGATGACACGGATCAAAGAGGGGTGGGCGGCGGCGATCTCATCGCACAAAGCGCCGCTGCGCCCGTCGGTGGAACCGTCGTCCACAAGCAGGATCTCGCAGTCGGAACAGTCGTTGGCCAAAATGGAGTCGGTGCATTTTTTCAGATAGTCAGCCACATTATAAACGGGAACTATCACACTGAAACGCATAAACTTACCGCCTTTCTGCGAATTCTTCGTCGGGGTATTTTTTAATGACAACCAGATAGTAGATGGCCGCCAGCAGTGCGCCGAGATAGAACAGCGTATTGGCGCGGCGCAGCACGCCGCAGGTGAAGTAGGCGTGGATGAGGGTGGCGATAAGGGCGATGCCTACAGGGCCGGAGTCTATGGTGAAATAGCGTTTGGCATTTTTCAACAGCGCCCAGACGATAAGGCCGATGAAGAACAGCAAAAACAGGAGCATCAACGCCAGTCCCACCCAGCCGTAGAGCAGGTAAATGCCGTGGAAGTCGTTTTCCACGTCGTAGCTTGTGCCCTCATAGAACATCCGGGTGACTTCCAGCCCGAACAGCCGGGAGGCAGGGGTAGATTCGTCCATGAGCATATAGCAGTATTGCAGCTTCCACTGGCGCTCGTTGATGATTACGGAGGTGTTGGTGGTGTAGCTGTAGGAAAGCAGGGTCTTGTGGATACCGAAGCGCCGCACGAGGCCGCCGCAGAAGAAGGTGTACAGGGGATACATGACCGCGTCCTTGCGCAGCTCCGGCGTCAGACGGCTGGTGTCATAACGTACCGGCTCCGGAATCTGCAGGGTGTAGCCTTCGTCGCAGATACGGAACGCGGGGTTGACCACGGCGGCAAGCATAACGGCAAATTCGCCCCGGGTGATGGGGGCGTCGGGGCGGAAACGGGTCTTGTCGGCGGGATCCAGCATGACGCCCGCCCGATAGAGCGCCATAATCTCGTCATAATAGGGCGTCTGGGTGTTAACATCGGAAACGGTGGACACCTCATGTACCAGTGGAAATTCTGTTTCGTCCAGTGCGCTGTAGAGCAGCTTGGCCGCCTGCGCCCGGGTCAGGGGGGCTTCATAGTCGGTCACACCCTCCAGCGCAAAGCCGTAGGCCTCCGCCCGTTTCAGGTAGACATCGTACCAACTGTCGCCCACATAGTCGGCAAAGGCCACGGTGCCGTGATACTTTTCATAGACATTGTCGGCCACAGTGAGCGCCTGAATGACGGTCATTGCCTCCTCGGGCATAAAGTAATATTTGCTGTCGTAGCAGGAAATGACCCCCAGGCTCTGACAGTAGGCCAGATACTCACTGCGCCAGTCGGAGGCGGAGATGTCGTTGTAGGAACATTCCTCCAAAGGCTGCGCCAGAGCGAAAGCCTCCATGCCGTCCGGCCATTGCACGATACCGGCATATTGCAGCAGGGGAGAGTTGCCGTTGATGACCTGAATCCGCCCCAGCTCCAGCAGTGCGCCGGAGGCCGTGTTCTTGACGGCGGTATATTCTGCCACGTCCTCCTGATTGGTATACATGGGGGAGAAGCGGTACGCGCCGCCGCCCAGTGCCGTGGCGATGAGAAGAATCCATGCGTATTTTTTGGGCGTGCCCCGGGTGAGGAAGACTACAATGGCCATGCCCAGACTTGTGATGATCATGCACAGGAAGGACAGCCGGGTGGCGTGGAGGAAGAGCAGGGACAAGGCCAGCACAATGGTGGCAGTCACAAGCAGGGGCTTGTCCGGACGCTTTTTTATGACATAGCCGATGGAGATGGGAGCACAGAGGCTTAAAATGGCGCTCTGGGCGTTGGGCCAGAAGGAGTAGCCGCGGATGCCCACACCCTTGTCCGTGTAGGTGTGAGGCTCGGTGCCCGTAAGGGTGCTGACCAGAAAGGACAGTGCCAGAATGAGCATGGTGTATAAAATGCCCCGTTGGATGGCCTCCATACAATCCGGATTGCAGCGCAGACAGGTGATCAGGCAGATGGCGGTCACGGGAAGCTGCAATACCCGGATATATGTGGCAAGATCCGTGGACAGGGACACCAGACCGTTGGTGTAGCACACATAGAGGTGGCAGGCGTAATAGACGCCCAGAATCCCCATCATGAGCAGATAGGGCGCTTTGCGCTCAGACAGGACATAGCCGCCCAGCGCCAGAACAACCAGAATGATCATCCGGGGGACAAAGGACAAAGAGAAAGGAATCTTCAAAGCGTCCTGCCAATAGGAAAGAATATCCAGAATGGGCTGCAGGCAGAACAGAAGGATCAAAATGGTTGGCAGATAGCGATAGACTTTGCTACACCGGCTGGCCAGGGATTGTTTCATGGGGTGTTTCCTCTTTCAATATATTAAAGCTTCCGGCCGCAGCGCGCAGAGCCTGCCGGCAACGGCAGGTACGGAAGCGGATAAACAAAATCATGCAATCATAGTATAACACGCCCGCGGCAAAATGTCTACTGCGGGAATTTTTCCCGGCCGGGCGTTCAGGGGGGAACAGAGGGAAATTTCCGTTGAAATTTCCGCCAATATGGGGTATACTGCTGTATACTGGGAGGTGAGCGGCATGAAACGCATCATTACCTACGGCACCTTTGATCTGCTCCACTACGGCCACATCAATCTGCTGCGCAGAGCCAAGGCGCTGGGAGATTATCTGGTGGTGGCGCTGTCTACGGACGAATTCAACTGGAACCAGAAGCAGAAAAAATGCTATTTTTCCTACGAGATCCGAAAGCAGCTTCTGGAATCCATTCGCTATGTAGATCTGGTCATCCCCGAGGAAAACTGGGAGCAGAAGATTTCCGACGTACAGGAGTATCATATTGACACCTTTGTCATGGGCGACGACTGGAAAGGAAAATTTGATTTTCTCAAACCCTACTGCGAGGTGGTGTATCTGCCCCGGACACCGGAGATCTCTACCACACAGATCAAACGCGATCTCAACGGGAAATAACCGGCGCAAAGGCAAAGAACCACAGGGAAGGCGGCTGCTTTCCCTGTGTTTTTGCATATTTGAAAAAATGACCGGTCATTTGGCCTGCTCCAAGTGGACGTTGAGATGGGGATAGGTCATTTCGATGTCCCGTTTGCGGAAGCTGTCCCAGACACGCTCGTTGAGACAGAAGCCGGCTTCCACATAGTTTTCCGGTGTGACCCAGATGCTGACCTGATAGGCAATGTCGCTGTCGGCGTATTCCCTGACACGAATGATGGGCGTATCGGGCAGCACCAGCGGGAAGTCCGCCGCCTCGGCCAGCGCCTGTTTGACCAGTTCCGGATCACTGCCGTAGGAGGCGTGAAACACCGTGTCCAGACGGCGCTTGCCCATGGCGGAATAGTTGCGTACCACGGCGGAGGCCAGCTTACTGTTGGGGAAGTTCACCCGGCAGTGATCCGCCGTGACGATGCGGGTATAGACCATGCCGATCTCGTCCACCGTGCCCTGCACGCCGTCGGCCTCCACCCAGTCGCCCTGCTTGAAGGGCTTGGTATTCATGAGCATGGCGCCGCCGGCCACGTTGGTCAGGAGATCCTGCACGGCCAGAGACACAGCCAGAGAGACCACGCTCAACAGGGCAACCAGAGAGGTGACGTCAATGCCCAGCGTTCCGCATACCAGCAGTATGACCAGAAAATACAGCAGGATCCGGACGATGGAGTGGATAAAGCGATGCAGGCTTTTGTCCAGCTTGCTGTGGAGCAGAAGCCGATCCGTGAGCTTGAGCAGCAGATGCACGGCAAGCAGGCAGGCGGCCAGCACAACGATGGCAATGAGAATCTTTTGCAGAGGAATATTCTCCAGAGCGTTTTTCAAACTGAGCAGCTCGGCGCTGCCGTCAGCGGTGGCGGTTAGGGAACAAAGCATGGCGAACCTCCTGTATTGACGCCGGAAGGACAGTGTCTGAACAATCAGCCGCAACGGGCTGATTTTCTATTTTATGTCCCCATTATATCACCCCTTCCCATGGTTGACAAGAATCTATCTGCAAAACAGGAAAATGCCGTGTTTTGCAGCGCCATTGGGAAAATCGGGACAAAGCACGGAATGTGCGGCAATGGTTGCATTGCGAATATTTTTATGGTATAATCAATATAAATCAATAAGAAGGCGCCCCGGCTCGTACCGGGCTTTGCAGGAAACCGACTGTCAAGACAGGGAGGAATCGTTGTGAGACAACTCATGCTTGGCAACCGGGCGATTGCGCGGGGACTGTATGAGGCAGGCTGCAGCTTTGTCTCTTCCTATCCCGGCACGCCCTCCACGGAGATCACGGAAGAAGCGGCAAAATTCCCCGAGATCTACGCAGAATGGGCACCCAAGGAAAAGGTGGCGGCAGAGGCCGCGCTGGGCGCATCGATTGCAGGTGCCCGCAGCTTTTGCGCCATGAAGCATGTGGGTCTGGTGCATCCGCTGCCCAGACGGCTGTTTGCCGCTTTTGCACAAAGCGTACAACGGCTGTATATTGTAGAGGAACTGGATCCCGTGATCGAGACCCATGTGCGCAGTCTGGGCACCCTGTTGGCCTCCCGGCTGCTGGGAAATGTGCTGCTGTCCTGCGGCTATGACGTGAAACTCAGCGAGGCACACGGTATGTCTCAGCGCGGCGGCAGTGTGGTGACCCATGTGAGATACGGCGAGCGGGTCTTTTCCCCGGTTGTTGACAAAGGGGAGGCGGACTATCTCGTCTGCTTTGAGGCGCTGGAAGTGGCACGGTGGCTGCCGTATCTGAAAAAAGGCGGCAGGATGGTGGCCAATACCCAGACAATTTACCCCGTGCCGGTGATCACCGGCGCTGCGGACTGTCCCCATGGCGTCATTGCCGACCTGAAACGGCAGGCGGACGTGACGGCGGTGGACGCCCTGGCGCTGGCCGGGCAGGCCGGCAGCTCCAAGGCGGTGAGCGTGGTGCTCATGGGCGTTTTATCGGTCATGACGGACATTGCAGAACCCATATGGAGCGCAGCGCTGGAGCAAGCCGTGTCTGCCGGATTCCTGGAACTCAACCGCAGAGCTTTTGCCCTGGGCAGAGCGGTCAAATAAGGCGTGGATAAAAACAAAGGAGAATACTATGCCCATCAATGTAAAAAGTGAAATCGCGCCCCTGAAGCGGGTGCTGCTGCACCGGCCGGGGCAGGAGCTGGAGCATCTGACCCCCGGAAGTCTGGACAGACTGCTTTTTGACGA
>JAQYBZ010000135.1 GCA_029003235.1 Bacillota bacterium | reverse complement strand
CAATGTGGAAGCCTACGGGCTTCCACATTGTGTATCCGGATCATTTAAGAGGTGCCTATGAATCATACTGAAAATCAGAAAAAGAAAGGCAAAAGCAAACGCGAGAATGCCATTTTGTGGATATTTGCCGCCGTATTGCTTCTGGCTGTGATTGCCGTTGTTGTTCTGGCGGTGCGCCATTTTACAGGAGATAAGCCCGGCCGGTCCGGCACGGAGACAACGGAGCTGGCCTTTGATATTCCCGGCTTCACGGTTTTGGACACGCAGCTTGCACAGCCCGAAGGAACGCTGGAGATCACAGCGCTTGGACGGTATACAGGCGCCTTTGTGGAGGACGGCAAGGATGAGGACGTGACGGATGTGCTGGCGCTCATCGTGAAGAACACCGGGGAAGACTGGCTGGAGTACGCCCAGATCACCCTGGACTGCGGCGGCACGTCTACGGCCACTTTCTCCCTGTCTGCACTGCCTGCCGGTTCTTCCGCGCTGGTGATGGAAACCAACCGCCTGACCTATGCGGCAGGGACTGCTTATACTGTGACGAAAGCACCGAGCTGTGCGGCTTTGACCTCCGCCGTCATGGATTTTTCCCAGACCTTTGCGCTTTACCCCGACGATGGTGTAATCAACATTAAGAATATTTCCGACCAGGATATTTCATCCGACGTATGCGTCTACTATAAGAACTTCCGCTACGGGCTGTATATGGGCGGCATTTGCTATCGGGCGCGTGTCGAAGGCGGCATTGCCGCCGGTGAGATCGCCCAGAGCATTCAGACGCACTATTCCAACGACGATTCCGTCATCCTCTATATGACCTATGACGACTGAGCCGCTGCTGGTGTCTCTGGGCGCGCTGGTGATCGCCTTTACCGGTGACCTGCCGGCGCTTGCCCCGGACAGTCTTTTGGGGCAATTTCTGTGCAGCGAAGGTACCCCGGAGGTCTTTGTCCGCGTGCGCCGGACGGACTGCCTGCCCGTTCCGGACGATGCCGGGGCGCTCTATGCAGCCAAAGGCTTTGTCATGTACCGCCGCGGAACCCGGCGTTTTGCCTGCAAAAAAGATATGAACCGCCCTGACGGGCGCATTTATGCCGTGCTGTGCTACGACGAGGCGACTGCCGACCATATGACCCTGTTTTATCATACGGGCCGGATGCGTCTGGATGTGGAGAGCCTGCTTTCGTGCATCATGCTGGAGACTGTGCTTCTGCGCCACGGGCGCTGCATCCTCCATGCTTCTTTCCTCTCTTATGAAGGAAAGGGAATCGTGTTTACCGCCCCCAGCGGCACGGGCAAGTCCACTCAGGCGGCGCTTTGGCATGACTGCCGGGGCGCAGAGATCATCAACGGGGACAAAGCTCTTCTGCGCTGGGACGGAGACCGGCTGCTGGCCTGCGGCCTGCCCCTGTGCGGCTCGTCAGGCATCTGCCGCAACAAGACCGTTCCGTTGGACGCCGTGGTGGTGCTGGCACAGAGCAAAGAGAATTCCGCCGAAATCCTGCAGGGCGTTCAGGCGGTGAAAGCCGTTCTGCCGCAGATCTATACCCAGCCCGGCGAGGCGGATTCCGTCAGCGATGCCCTGAATTTTTCCGTGAACCTTGCCCGGAACGTCCCTGTCTGGCGTCTGCGCTGTCTGCCGGATGAAACGGCCGTGACCTGCCTGGAGGAGGCGCTGAAAAAGGAGAAGTGACCATGCCCCGAGAACCCGTGCTATCCAAATATCTGCATCAGAAGGGCAACAAGCTGGGGCTTCCCATCAGCGGCACCTTTGAGCTGACGCCCCGGTGCAATTTTAACTGTAAAATGTGCTATGTCCATCTTTCCGAGCAGGAGCAGCGCCGCCGGGGACAGGAGCTGACGGCGGAACAGTGGATCCGACTTGGGGAACAGGCCTGCAAGCAGGGAATGGTGTTTTTGCTGCTCACAGGGGGCGAGGTGCTTCTGCGCCCGGATTTCCCCCAGATCTACCGGGCGCTGAAAAAAATGGGGCTGATCATCTCCGTCAATACCAACGGGTATCTGCTTCGGGACAACCTGCGGGAGCTTTTCTGTGAAGAACCGCCCTGCCACTTGAATATCTCCCTTTACGGCACCAGCGACGAGACCTACCAACGCCTGTGCGGCGTTCCCGCGTATGAGACCATTGTGGAAAATGCTCGGGCGCTGCGTCAGGCGGGCGTGCGGATTCGCCTGTCCATGTCTCTGACAGGGTATAATTATGAGGATATGAAGGCGGTCTACCGGCAGGCGCAGGAGCTGGGCGTGGAAACCCAGGCTGCGGCCTATATGTTTCCGCCCGTCCGCATCACCGGCCGCTTCGGCGAGGCCGACCGCCTCAGCGCTCAGCAGGCGGGAGCCTGTGAGGTGGACTATATGCGCCTGAAGCTGAGCCGGGAAGAATTTCTTGCCCGCGCTGCAAACTACCGCGATGGCGTCCGAGAGCAGGCGACAGAGGACTGCGAGGGCGTGCCCGGCGCACAGATGGCCTGCCGTGCCGGAAGGAGCAGCTTTTGGATCTCGTGGGACGGGAAGATGACTCCCTGCGGCATGATGCCCGTGCCTGCTGAGGATGTACGGAAGCAGGACTTCGTCCAGGCTTGGCAGAACATCCGCTCTGCCGTCAGCCGGATCCGGCTGCCCAAAGAATGTACCCAGTGCCGCTACCGCCATGCCTGCCATGCCTGCGCGGCCATGTGCTACTGCGAGACCGGACACTTTGACGCAAAGCCCGAGTATGTCTGCCGGATGACGGAGGAACGGGTGAAATTGGCAATGGCCTGTCTGAAGGAGGAAGACCATGAAACTGAAGCGTGAATTTGTACTTCGCCAGATCGCCGGGGATCACCTGCTGATTCCTGTGGGAAAGACGGCGCTGGATATGAACGGGATGCTGACCCTCAATGAGATGGGAGCGTTCCTGTGGAAAAAGCTGCCTCAGGCACAGACAGAAGCGGAGCTGACCGATCTGGTGCTGGCCGAATACGAGGCGGACAGAGCCACCGTGGAAAAGGACGTGGCCGAGTTTCTGGACAAGCTGCGAAAGCTGGGGATCCTGTGAAGAACAAGAATATCAAAAAGCAAAAGAAGAACGAAAAAGAGGAAAAGAAAGCCGCCCTGTGGCCTTTGCTCATCGGGGCGGCTGTTTTGGCTGCGGTGGCTGTGGTGCTCATCTCCCCCAGAAAAGGCTATACCCAACGCGGGAACGACGTTATGCTGGCGCAGACCGACGGGCTGCGCCTGTGCAGTGTGGGCAGCTATACCGGCGATTTTGTGGAACAGGGGAAGGAGGAGCCTGCTGCCAATGTGCTGTCCATTGTGGTGGAAAACACCGGCCGGCAGATGATCCAAAAGGCTGTGCTCACTGTGGGGCAGGCACGCTTTGTCCTGACCTGGCTGCCCCCCGGAGCGCAGTGTCTGGTGCAGGAACAGAGCGCCATGACGTGGACAAGGCATTTTTCCGGCGTCATGCAGGCCGAGTCGGTACAGACCCTGCCCATGGAACAGGTTACGCTCCACCCGGAGACCGTGGCGCTGACAGCCACGGACGGAGAGATCGTGCTGGAGAACATCTCCGGGCAGGACATTCCGGGCAGTGTGCGCGTCTGGTATAAGACCGTGGAGGACGGCCTGCTTTTCGGCGGCGTCAGCTATCAGGCCGGCGTGGACGACGGCGTTCTGACTGCCGACAGTACGGCCACCATTGCCGCGTCCCATTATTCGCAGGAGCGATCCCGGATTCTTTTGGTGGAACTGACAGGGAGCTAGGCGAAAAACGTCAAAAAAGCACGGATACCACTAGACATTTCAGGAAAATTGATATATAATCTCTACAATCGATTCAGAAGTATCGATACTACCATTCAATGACTGCGCTGCGGCGCATGAAACGGAGGAAAATCACTATGTCTGTAAAAGTAGCAATCAATGGTTTCGGACGAATCGGCCGTCTGGCTTTCCGTCAGATGTTCGGCGCTGAGGGCTTTGAGGTTGTCGCCATCAACGATCTGACCTCTTCCAAGATGCTGGCACATCTGCTCAAGTACGATTCCACCCAGGGCAACTATGCCCGCGACCACAAGGTGGAGTATAACGAGGGCGAAGGCGAAGACAACTACATCGTTGTCGACGGCAAGAAGATCGTCATCTACAAGATGCCCAATGCGGCAGATCTGCCCTGGGGCAAGCTGGGTGTTGACGTCGTTCTGGAATGCACCGGCTTCTACACCAAGAAGGAAAAGGCGCAGGCGCACATTGATGCCGGCGCCAAGAAGGTCGTTATCTCCGCTCCCGCCGGAAACGATCTGCCCACCATCGTCTACAACGTCAACCATGAAAAGCTGACGAAGGAAGACAACATCATCTCCGCTGCCTCCTGCACCACCAACTGCCTGGCTCCCATGGCCAAGGCGCTCAACGACTACGCTCCCATCGTCTCCGGTATCATGACCACCGTTCATGCCTACACCGGCGACCAGATGCCTCTGGACGGCCCCCAGAGAAAGGGCGATCTGAGAAGATCCCGCGCTGCCGCTGTCAACATCGTGCCCAACAGCACCGGCGCTGCCAAGGCCATCGGCCTGGTCATCCCCGAACTGAACGGCAAGCTCATCGGCTCCGCGCAGCGTGTTCCCACGCCCACCGGCTCCACCACCATTCTGGTTGCCGTTGTCAAGGGTAAGGACATCACCGTGGAGGGCATCAACGCCGCCATGAAGGCACAGTCCAACGAGTCTTTCGGCTACAACGAAGATCAGATCGTTTCTTCCGACGTCATCGGCATGCGTTACGGCTCCCTGTTTGACGCCACCCAGACCATGGTCAGCAAGATCGACGACGACACCTATCAGGTTCAGGTCGTTTCCTGGTACGACAACGAGAACTCCTACACTTCTCAGATGGTTCGCACCATCAAGTACTTCTCTCATCTGCTGTAATTTGACATCGCGTCAACAGATTACCGGCTGCCGCGCCTGCGGCAGCCGGTTTTTGCTGCCGGGCGCTTTTCGGGAAAGCGCCCCTTGCGTTCGGCGGCCGAATCCTGTATAATCGGGGGCAGAAAGGAAAATTTTTGCTGCATGTGCTGCGGCTCGCCCCGGAGCGCATGGCAGGGCTGGGCAAAACAGCATACGCCGGCGTTTCTCCTTCCATAAAAGAGGAGAGCTGCAAACCTGTGGGCTGCAGGGGCGAAGGCTTTTTGATGTTTTATCAGAGCATAGCATATTTGCGCAAAGAAAAAGCGCGGCGTATGGACGCCCGGGAAAGGAAAGATTACCATGAAAAAACCGGCAATTCTGCTTTTGACCCTTCTTTTGACGGGCTTGCTGACGGCCTGCGCCACGGAGCCGGGCGCCACGCAGAGTGTGGACATTTCCCGCGAGAGCCTGGCACAGACCACGGAGCACGTCTATCAGGAGGAAGACGCCCTCATCGGCACCTGGAGCAACGGCGCCGGGATCACCGCCCGGTTCTGGCTGGACGACGACACAGGCTACCGCTTCTCCGTTTTGGCCGAGGGGCACGAGCTGACGCCCAACGAGGGCGCTTATGAGATAGAAGACGGCGTGCTCAGGCTGGGCGGCTGGTTCTCGGAAAACGAGACGGAGTACTCCTTTGAGGGCAACCGACTGACGCTGGAGCTGAACGGCTGCAGCTTTACCCTGACGAAGCAGACGGACGTACAGGAACCCACCGGCGGCGATTGAGAGCCCCGGCGGCTTGTGCAAAGGGCTTCAAGAATCTATCAGACAACAGGTAAAACCGGCTGCCGCGCAAGGGGCAGCCGGTTTTTCACGCCTTTCGGAAAGGCGCGTCAGAACAGGAACGCTACAGCGTTTTGGCGTCTTTCGGAGCGACAAGGGCTTTGTGCCTGTCTTTCCTGCATAGCGCGCAGCATCCCGGCATATATTGTCACGGACACACAGCTTGGGAGGTGCGCATATGAGAGAGGACATGGAGCAACGAGCCTGCGATCTGGCTGTGTACATCATTGAAAACCGCACGACGGTTCGCGCGGCGGCGAAAAAATTCGGAATCTCGAAATCCACCGTACATAAGGATTTGTCGGAGAGACTGCAATATCTGAACCGCCCCTTGTACCTGCAGGTCAAGCAGATCATGCAGATCAACAAGGCCGAACGGCATATCCGCGGCGGCATGGCGACCAGGGAAAAATATCGGAATCAACTGACAAAGTGTCACGAAAAAGAGGACTGAATCCTGCAAAGGGAGCATCTGAACAGACGGGGCAGCCCGTCTGTTTTTTTGCGTACCGGCGCAAAGGGGGGACATTGTCTCCCCGATCCGCCGCCGACCTGACGCGGCGACCTGGGCGCGGGTCTTTGCCGCGCCGATTTCTCTGGCACTTTGACCAGAAATGAGCTGCGGTTTTTGTGCATTTTTTCGCCGGAAAGTTCGGAAAAGTCCGAATTTCAAAAGAAACTAATAAAATGTTAGGAAAGCTGTTGATTTTTTTGGAAGTTGATGTATACTAGAATCAGGCGAGAAAAATCAAGTCGATTCACAGACGAACAATAAAATTTCAGGAGGCACTAATTTATGAAGTACGGACGCATCTACAACTTTTCCGCCGGCCCTGCCACGATGCCGGAGCCTGTTCTGGAGGAGATTCGGGATGAGATGATGAACTACCGCGGCAGCGGCATGTGCGTCATGGAAATGTCCCATCGCTCCAAGGTCTTCCAGCAGATCGTGGACGAGGCGGAGCAGGATCTGCGCGACCTCATGGGCATCCCCGACAACTATAAGGTTCTGTTCATTCAGGGCGGCGCGACTCTCCAGTTCTCCATGATCCCCATGAACCTGATGAAGAACGGCAAAGCCTGCTATGTGGAGACCGGCGCGTGGTCCAAGAAGGCCATTGCCGAGGCCAAAAAGGTGGGCGAGGTCAACGTCATCGCTTCCTCCGCCGACAAGAACTATACTTACATCCCCGACTGCTCCGATCTGGACATCCCCGAGGATACCGACTACTTCTACATCTGCGAAAACGAGACCATTCACGGCCTGACCTGGAATACCCTGCCCAACACCAAGGGTCATGTGCTGGTGTCCGACCAGTCCTCCATGTTCCTTTCCCGTCCCTGCAATGTTGCCGACTACGGCATGATCTATGCCGGCGTGCAGAAGAACGTAGGCCCGGCGGGCATGGTGGTAGCCATCATCCGCGAGGATCTCATCCGCGACGATCTGAAGCAGCTTCCCGTCTATCTGCAGTACAAGACCCACGCCGATGCCGGCTCCATGTACAACACCCCCAACTGCTGGGCGATCTACGTCTGCGGCAAGGTCTTCAAGTACCTCAAGAGCCTGGGCGGCCTGAGCGCCATGGAGCAGATGAACATCGACAAGGCCAAGGTCTTCTATGATTTCCTGGACTCCTCCAAGATGTTCAAGGGCACGGTGGTGGAAAAGGATCGTTCCCTCATGAACATCCCCTTCGTCACCGGCGACAAGGATCTGGACGCCGAAGTCATCGCCTACACCAAGGCGGCGGGCTTTGAAAACCTCAAGGGTCACAAGTCCGTGGGCGGCCTGCGCGCCTCCATCTACAATGCCATGCCCAAGGACGGCGTCGTGGCACTGGTGGATTGCCTGAAGAAATTTGAGGCAGAGCACAAGTAAAACCCTTTCGGGCGCGGCCCGTAAAATAAAATGAAGGAGATTGTTTTATGCGAATTCTCGTAACTGACGGAATGGACAAGACCGCCATTGCGGCGCTGCGTGAGCAGGGACATGAGGTGGTCGAGCAGTTCTATGAGCCGGATCAGCTTGGCGCTGCCCTGCGCGACTTTGACGCCGTTGTGGTGCGCTCCAAGACCAAGGTTCGCGCAAATCATATTGACGAGGCCAAGGGCGGCAAGCTCAAGCTCATCATCCGCGGCGGCGTCGGCGTGGACAACATCGACGTCAAATATGCCGAGGAAAACGGCATTACCGTAAAGAACACCCCCAGAGCCTCCTCCGAGTCCGTGGCGGAGCTGGCCATGGCGCATATGTTCTCCTGCGCGCGCTATATCTCCGTTGCAGGTCACAGTATGCGTGAGGACAAGTGGGAAAAGAAAGCCTATGGCAAGGGCATCGAGCTGTGCGGCAAGACCCTTGGCATTGTGGGCTTCGGCCGCATCGGCCAGAAGCTGGGTGTAATGGCCAAGGCCATTGGCATGAACGTCATTGCCTTTGACATCTACCATATCGACGGCATCGAAGAAAAGCTGGGCATCCCCTATGTGGAGATGGACGAGCTGCTGGCCAAGTCTGATTTTATCAGCGTCCATGCTCCCGCAGTGGACGGCGGCGCCCTCATCAACGCCGAGTCCATCAGCAAGATGAAAGACGGCGTCGTGATCATCAACACTTCCCGCGGCACCAATGTGGACGAGGCCGCCCTGCTGGACGCCCTCAACTCCGGCAAGGTTCGCGCTGCCGGTCTGGACGTGTGGGCAAGCGAGCCTGCCTCCAACAAGGAGCTGTACAACCATCCCATGGTTTCCTGCACGCCCCATATCGGCGCTGCTACCGTGGAAGCCCAGAAACGCATCGGAACGGAAATCGTATCCATTATCGAGAATTTCAAATAAAAAAACCAAGGGGCGAAGGCATTTCGCCCCTTCCTAACGAAAAAAACAGGAGGAAGTTTCCACTATGAATTCCTACATTGAAAGCGTAATCGCGAACGTCAAGCAGAAGCATGGCAATGAACCGGAATTTGTCCAGACCGTGGAAGAAGTGCTGTCTTCTCTGTCCCCCGTTATCGATGCCCATCCCGAATACGAAAAGGCTGACCTGCTCAACCGCATCGTAGAGCCGGAACGTATGTTCACCTTCCGGGTAGTCTGGATGGACGACAACGGAAACTATCACACCAATATCGGCTATCGCTGCCAGTTCAACGGCGCTCTTGGCCCCTACAAGGGCGGCCTGCGCTTCCAGAAGAACGTCTATCCCGGCATCATCAAGTTCCTCGGCTTTGAGCAGATCTTCAAGAACAGCCTGACGGGGCTTCCCATCGGCGGCGGCAAGGGCGGCTCCGACTTTGATCCCACCGGCAAGTCCGATGCGGAGATCATGCGCTTCTGCCAGAGTTTTATGACGGCACTGTACCGCTACATCGGACCGGATGTAGACGTTCCTGCCGGCGACATGGGCGTGGGCGGCCGCGAGATCGGCTACCTGTACGGCCAGTACCGTCGTCTCAAGGGCTGCTGGGAGAACGGCGTTCTCACAGGCAAGGGACAGACCTACGGCGGCTCCCTCATCCGTCCCGAGGCCACCGGCTACGGCGCGGTGTACTATCTGAACGAAGTGCTCAAGCACGAGGGCGAGACCATCGAGGGCAAGACCATTGCCTGCGCCGGTTTCGGCAACGTGACCTGGGGTATTTGCAAGAAGGCGACGGCGCTGGGTGCCAAGGTGGTTACCCTGTCCGGCCCCGACGGCTATGTCTATGATCCCGACGGCGTCTGCACCGAGGAGAAGATCAACTATCTTCTGGAAATGCGTGCTTCCAACCGCAACCGTGTGCAGGACTATGCCGACAAATTCGGCGTAGAATTCCACGCGGGGGAGAAGCCCTGGGGCATCAAGGTGGACGTGGTCATGCCCTCCGCCATGCAGAACGATGTCAAGATGGAATCCGCCAAGAAGATCGCCGCCTGCGGCGCCAAGTATTACATCGAGGTGGCCAATATGCCCACCACCAACGACGCGCTGGAATTCCTGCGCAGCCAGAAGCATATGATCGTGGCGCCCTCCAAGGCCGTCAATGCCGGCGGCGTGGGCGTGTCCGCGCTGGAAATGGCACAGAACTCCGAGCGTCTGGTCTGGAGCGCCGACGAGGTGGACGCACAGCTTCACCGCATGATGGAGAACATCCATCGGGTTTCTGCCGAGGCCGCCGAGGAATACGGTCTGGGCTACGATCTGGTGGCGGGCGCTAACATTGCCGGCTTCAAGAAGGTGGCCACGGCCATGATGGAGCAGGGCGTGTTCTAAGCCCGATTCCGCAGCTACATAACCCCAAGGCCGGACGACCCACAGGTCGCCCGGCCTTTTGCCGCCGTCTCACCCTTTTGCGCGGATACCGGCCTTTCGCGCTGGAGGTGCCGCCAGTTCCGGAAGTCTGGCACGGGCGGCGCGGCAGCCGCAACCGGGGCGCAGCCGGTTTCCGGCTGCCGGATGTGTCACCGGCGGGCGAGACCGGGCGCGTCTGGCGCGGCAGGGAAGTGACGTTGGTAAAATTTTCCTCAGTGTACCGGATTCTCTGGGCGATTTGCCAATTTTGCGCCCATAAAACTGTGTAAAACGCCAAAAATTATAGGAGCATTGCCTTTTTCGGTTGCAGAAAGACAACAAATCTTGTATAATAACATGACAAGCCGCCGGAAGGAGAGAAAGAATGGCAAAGCTGTATTTCAAGTATGGAGCCATGGGCTCCTCCAAGACCGCGCAGGCGCTGATCACCAAGTATAATTACGAGGAAAACGACCTGCGGGTATGGCTGATCAAACCTTCGGCGGACAA
>JAQYBZ010000134.1 GCA_029003235.1 Bacillota bacterium | reverse complement strand
CCCTGTCCGCGCACCGTTGGGCATTTCTTTTGCGCCGCCCTGTACCCATGCGTCCGAGCCCACGCGCCCGTCGGGGCTCAGGGGAGTCGGCTCCGTAGGCACAGACTCGGAGCTGGAAGGCTCCGTGGGCTGGGGCGGTTGGGTTTCGGAGCTGGACGGCTCCGTAGGCTCAGAGCTGGACGGCTCCGTAGGCTCGGTAGGCGTCGGTTCCTTCTCCCCTGCCGCCTCAATGGCCGCCTTCAGGGCGTCAATGACAGAGGCCGTGTGGAACGGGCAAGGTTCAGGCAGCTCCGTCAGCCCCTCATCCTCGTCGTCCACGTTCAGCGTATCCATATCGTTGGGCTTAAAGATCTCAGACAGGAGCTGACCTGCGCCGTTCTTCAGCGCCTGGAAGCCCTCGCTGTGGGTCAGATCGTAGTATTCCTGACAGTAATCCCCCGCCAGATAGGTCTCGCCATTGGTCTTACAGACGCTGATATTCTCGCCGTCCAGACCGTCGCAGACCTCGTCCGGCACGTCGGAGGCGAATAGCTGCACCGTCTTGGCCGTACAGGCCCCCCCGGCACGCAGGCCGGAATGGGTGCAGATGCTCACGGAGACAAGCTGCTCGTCCGTGGGTGGCGTAAACTTGCTGTAGGGCAGATTCTCCTGCAAAACAGAGATCACGTTTTTCCACATGATCAGCGCAGGGTTTCTGTTGACCACAAGGTGGATTTCCTCCGGCTCGTCGAAGCCGCACCAGGCCACCGCCGTGTAGTTGGCGGTATAGCCGGCGAACCAGCGGTCGCGGTTATCCGAGGTCGTGCCGGTCTTTCCCGCCACCTCCGTATAGGACATCTGCGCCGGCGTACCGGTGCCGTAAAGAACGGCGTTGCGCAGCATATAGGTCATATACCAGGCCGCATGCTCACTCATGGCCGTGTGGGTCTCCTGGGAATTGTCCAGCACCACCTTGCCATTGCTGTCCACCACTTTGGTATAGGTTCTGGCCTCACGGAACACGCCCCGGTTGGGGAAGGTCGCATAGGCGTTGGCCATTTCCCGCACGGTGATGCCGTGGGTCAACTGCCCCATGCCCAGCGGCGACAGGCTGATGTCGGAAAACTGTTGGCCGTTGATCTGTTCGGACTCCACCAGATTGTGGAAGCCCATCTGCTCCGTGGCAAAAGCGTAGCTCTTTTCCGGGGTCAGATCTGCCAGAACCTTGACGGCAATGGTGTTCAGAGACTGGCACAGGCCGTCGTTGACCAGCATCCAGCCGCTGTAGCTTCTGCTTTCGTTCTGGGGCCACTGCCTGCCGTTGAGCATCATATAGGCCGAATCCTCATAGGCGGAGCCGGGGGTGATCACGCCGTATTCCAGCGCCGGGCCGTAGACCGTAATGGGCTTGATGGACGAGCCGGGAGACAGGCGGCTCTGGGTGGCGCGGTTGAGGGTCAGGCTGCCCTGCTTTTCACCCACGCCGCCGCTCATTGCCACGATGTCGCCGCTTTCGTTGTCCACGACCACAATGGCAGACTGCATCTGCTGGCTGGAATAGGTCTTGGGTACGTTTTCTATATTCTCGTAGACCGAATCCACCACATCCTGCACGTCCAGATCGATGGTGGCATAGATGTGGAAGCCACCGGTGGTGACCACCTGGCTGGCATAGTCGTAGGTGTAGCCGTACTCGTCCATGAGATCCTGAATGACGTCGCGCACCACCTGGTCTTCAAAATAGGTATAATAGTCTTCTTTTTCCGCCTCGTACTGGAACTGCTCGCCGCAGTTGGGGCAGGTCAGGTAATCGCCGTCGGAGGCATAGCTGTCCACGTTGCCCAGATAGCCGCAGTTGGGGCAGCTCACATTCTGCTGTTCCTCTTTCTCCCCTGCGCCAAAGACCAGCTTTTCATCCAGAAGCTGCTGGTACTCCTGCTCTGACAGGTCGTCCAGATAGCCCTGACTGCGCATCTCATGCAAAATGGTGCGGGTGCGCTTTTCGTTGGTTTCAGGGTACAGATAGGGGTCGTTCTGGGAGGGGTTGTTGGTGATGCCCACGATACAGGCACATTCCTTTATCGTCAGTTCCTCCAGCGACTTGCCGAAATAGACCTGCGCCGCGCTCTGAACGCCGTAGGCGCCCTCCCCGAAATAGACGGTGTTAAGGTACCACTCCAGAATTTCTTCTTTGCTGTAGTGCTTTTCAAATTCCAGCGCACGGAAAATCTCCATGAGCTTCCGGCGCACGGTGACCTCCTTGTCATTGGAGAGGTTTTTAATGAGCTGCTGGGTCAGTGTGGAGCCGCCGTAGGTGCTGTCTCCGCCCATAAACATATTGGCGCAGGCAGCCAGCGTCCGGCGCCAGTCCACGCCGTCATGCTCAAAAAACCGCTTGTCCTCAATGGCCACCGTGGCGTAGATCATATTTTCCGGAATGTCGGAATAGGCCGCCCAGACACGGTTTTCCGCCGCGTACAGGCGCTGAAGCTCCACATAATCTCCGGCCTGCTTGTCATAGGCGTAGATAAAGGAGGTCTGATTGAGTCTCTGATCCTCCAGCGTGAACCCCGCGTTGGGGATAATATCGGTTTCCAGATAATCCTTGGCTTTCAGGTAGACCACGCCCGCCGTCACAGAGCCGGCCAGCACGATGGTGCCTGCCAGCACCAGCACGATGCTGATCAGCCTCCATACAAAATGGACCAGGCTGCCGGACACCGTGCGCTGGGGCGGGTCTTTTACTACTCTTTCCTGATTTTTCCTTTCATTGTTCATTCTCTTGCCCTCCGATGCTAACAAGCCCGTGTCACGGATTGGCGGCTGCGTGCCGCGCCTGTGCGCAACAGCCTAAACTACTTCATTATACATACATTATAACACGGCTTGTCAAATACAATTTATAAATTATAAACTCACATAATTTCCCCGCTTTGTGGGAAAACTGCCAAAAGGTGATGAAGAATGTCCCTGATCTTCCGGCGACTGCACAAATCTCAGCTTGCCCTGGCCGCCGCATTTTATTTTCTGCTCCATGCCTGTGCCATATATATGTGTGGCAGCACGGATGGTTGTATCACATTTTACTGCGGCGGCGAGCCCTTCTGCCGGACGCAGATTCCCGTCAGCGCCCTGCCCTTTTCCGACGCACAGGCGGTCTCATATGGCATCTATACCCCCTGCCGCGCCGGTTGCACAAAAATGATGGAAGATTTTTGCGCATAATTGCCAAGGGCAAATCCCAGCTTTCCTCTTGATTTTCCCGCTGCCAGCAGATAAAATAGAACCGTAAGAAATCTGTGCCCGCCCGGAGGTTACTCATGAGCCAAACATATGGAGACGACTTTATTACCATTACCGATGAAGACGGCAAGGAATACGAGCTGGAGGTTCTGGCCGAGACCGAATACAACGGCTCCCGTTATCTGGGCGTCTGCCCTGCCGACAGCAGCGAAGACGCTGAGCTGGAGGTCAGCATTCTCAAGGTAGAGCTGGAAGACGGCGAGGAGATCCTCTGCGCTGTTACCGACGACGATGAGCTGGAAGCCGTCTATGAGCAGCTTCTGTTTCTGGACGACGGCGAAGAGGACGACGAGGATATGCCGGACGATCTGTCCTCCGATTCTGACGAATAGCAGTGTGTTTTTGTTCCCTGCTTGGTGCGTGATGCGCGCTTTTAAACCCACATCTTTTTCAAGGGATGCCGGGCTTCCCTACTGGATTGCAGGCCTCCCGTCTGCGGCCTGCCCGCAGATGGATGTTGGAAGCAGCGAAGGTATGGAGAGGCAACCCACCTGCCTTATTTGTGCAGGTTATAAACGTGCGCACACGGCCAAAGCGGGGTTCTGGCGTGCCGCAAGGGGATTTTCCCTTTGCAGCACGTCTTTTTTATGGTTTCATTGTTAAAATTTGCGGAACTTTTAGAAGTTTTTCACTTTTTACTTGAAACCTGGGAAGTTTGCCGTTATAATTACCGTTGTGACCGTATGGATTTTCCATATACGAGCAAAATTGAGAGGATTGATTAACCATGAGCGCATCTGCTTCCAAGAAACGGCGCAAAGATCTGCAGCAGGAGGGTCTTTCTCCCCGGCAGGTAGCCGCCGCCAAGGCGAAAAAGGAAAAGAAACAGCACCTGAAGACCGTCCTGTTGATCGTTATGGCAGTGGTCGTCTCTGCCGGAATCATCGCCGGTCTGATTGTCTTCCTGAACTCCCGCAAATATCAGCCGGATTATGACGTAAATACCCCTGTGGCTACCGTGGGCGATTATGAGATCTCGGTTCCCATGTTCAACTACTATTATATTGACGCCGTTTCCAGCTATATCAACATGTACGGCTCCTATCTGTCCTACCTGTCCACGCTGGATGTGTCCACGTCTCTGGATTCCCAGTATCAGGACGAGGATAACGGCGTGACCTGGGGCGACTACTTTGAGGATCAGGCCAAGGAAACCATCCAGGCCTACTACAATATTTACGACGACGCCGTGAAAAACGGCTTTGAACTGAGCGACGAGGACAGCGACGCCGTGGACGCGGCCGTAGACGCTGTGAAAGAATCTGCCAAGGCCGCCGGTGTCGCCAGCGCCGACCGCTATCTGGCAAAAATCTACGGCATTGGCTGCGATCTGGACTCCTACCGGGAGTACTGCCGTATTCGTCAGGTCGTTTCCAGCTACTACAAGCAGTGCGATGACGCCATCACCTTTACTGCGGACGAGGTCACTGCCAAGTACGAGGAAGATCCCAATGCCTTTGACGCCATCAACTACAGCCTTTACACTGTGGCTGCCCAGGACTATGTGACCGAGGATGAGACGCAGGAGACTTCCGCCGAGGACGACACCACCGAAACCACTGAGGCGGAGATCACCGAAGAGGCCATTGCCGCCGCCGAGGAGGCTGCCAAGGCTGCCGCCGAGGACTTCCCCTTAAAGGATGCCCAGCTTAAATCCGATGGCTTTGACGCGGTCAAGTCCACCATTTCCGAGGACGCTCAGTCCTGGATGTTCGACACTGCCCGCAAAGAGGGCGATGTGAGCTACTTCTACAACGAGACGGCCAAGACCTACTATGTGGTTCGCTATGAAAACCGCGACACCCACGACTACAAGCCCGCCAACGCTTACATCATCAACATTCCCTTCGACACGGATACGGAAGACGACGCCGAAACAGAGGAAGCGGAAGCCACTCAGACTGCCGAGGAGAAGTTCAATGCTGTCTGCGATGCCCTCACCGATGCCATGACCGACGAGGAGTTCTCCCAGCTCGGCACTACCTATGGCACTTCCTACAGCGGCATCACCAATGATATTATCCACGGCGCCTACGACGACGAAATCAACGACTGGCTCTTTGATTCCGCCCGCAAGGCCGGCGACACCCAGAGCTTTACCACCGATACGGGTTACTTTGTCGTGCGCTTCTCTTCCCTGAACGACAACACCTACTGCTACAAGATGGTGGAGGACACCATGCACTCCGAGGCCTCCGACGAGTGGTACCATGAAGTGACCGAAAAGCTGACCGCCACCATGGATGACAACATGAAGGGCTATATCAACTCCGATATTACCCCCAATGTTCTGTTCAACTTGAGTTCCACTGCCGAATAAAACACAAAGCCCGGGGGCTGCCGTAGGGCAGCCCCCTTTTTTTCAGGAGGATCCTATGTCCGATGCTTTTCTTCGGGAAGAAATGCTCCTCGGCGCCGACGCCACTGCCCGGCTGCGGGCAAGCCATGTGGCCGTGTTCGGCATCGGCGGCGTGGGCAGCTACGCCGTGGAGGCGCTGGCGCGCGCAGGCGTGGGCGCTCTGACCCTCATTGACAACGATACTGTCGGCGAGACCAATCTCAACCGCCAGCTTTGCGCCCTGCACTCCACCATAGGACAGTACAAGGCCGAAGTCATGGCCGGCCGGGTACGGGACATCAATCCCGACTGCCGGGTAACACCCCTTCCCCTTTTGTACAACGAGGCGTCAAAGGAGCGCTTCTTTCAGGAAAAATACGACTATATCATTGACGCCATCGATCTGGTGTCCTGCAAGCTGAGCTTGATCCAGACAGCCATGAGCCGGGGCATCCCCATTGTCAGCGCCATGGGTACCGGCAACAAGCTGGATCCCTCCAAATTCTGCATCACGGATATTTCCAAAACCTCCGGCTGCCATCTGGCGCGAATCATGCGCCGGGAGCTGCGCAGTCGGGGCATTGTCCACCACACGGTGCTGTACAGTCAGGAGCTGCCTGCAGCCGCCGAGCAGCGGGAAGCGCCGCCGCCCGGGCGCCGCAGTGTCCCCGGCTCCGTGTCCTGGGTTCCCTCCTGCGCCGGACTGATGCTGGCAGGCTTTGTGGTACAGCAGCTTATCAAGCCGGAAGCGGACGGGTAAAAAGGCCGGCGCATGGCCGGAACGCCCCGCTCCGGTGAAGCCTTGTCCATTTTGGCTTATTCCCATGTTTCTTTGTTCCGCCTGCGGCGAAAAACACCCCCAGCGGAAACGCGGGGTGCGGCAGGCGCTATCACATCTGCCGAATAAAACGTTTCACGTTTTTATTGATTTTCAGCATAAAATGACCTCCCCGGCCAAAACTAGGCCGGGGAGGTTTTTTCATGAAAAAATTTTCCGTTCGTTCCGCCCTTTCCGGCGCCGTGGCCGGGATTCTCAACGGGCTTTTGGGCGCCGGAGGCGGCATGGTACTGGTTCCTTTGCTGGAACGGCAGGTGGAGCAGCGCCAGCTCTTTCCCACGGCAGTGGCCGTGATGCTGCCCCTAAGCGCCGTCTCCGCCGGCGTCTACGCTCTCCACGGCAGTCTGCCCCTGAAGCAGGCGCTGCCCTTTCTTCTGGGCGGTTGTCTGGGCGCCGTACCCGCCGGGCTGCTGTGTAAACGGATCCCCGTGGCGGTACTGCGGCGGATCTTCGCCCTCTTTCTCCTGTGGGGAGGTGTGCGGCTATTGCTCTGACATCCTTTTGGGGCTGTGTGGCCGCCGCCCTGATCTGTGGGTTTTTCTCCGGTCTGGGCATCGGCGGCGGCAGTCTTCTCATGGTTTGGATGACCGCCGTACTGGCCATAGAGCAGCGCACGGCACAGGGAATCAACCTGCTGTTTTATCTGCCCACCGCAGCCATCGCCCTGGCCTTTCACGCCAAAAACGGTCTTGTGGATTGGCGCAGCGCCCTGCCCGCACTGGTGTGCGGCTGCGTACTGGCTGCCGTCAGCGCACTGGTCTGCGTCCATCTGGAGCTGTCGATACTGCGTAAGCTCTTTGGCGCCTTTCTGCTGGTATTAGGGCTGCGGGAGCTGTTCTACCGGCGCAGGTAGTTGAGATAGCCCTCCAGAATCAGGCTGGCCGCCACGGCGTCCACGGTGTTCTTGCGCTTTTTTCCGTGGTAGTTGTGTTCAGACAGAATCCGGTGTGCCTCCACCGTCGTGCGCCGCTCGTCCCACAGTACCACTTCCATGCCGGTTTTTTCCTCCACCAGCGCGGCAAACTCCCGGTACAGCGCCGCCCGGGGGCCTTCTGTGCCGTCCATGTTCCTGGGCAGCCCCATCACCAGCCGTTCAACGCCGTGCTGCTTCACAAGCGCCGCGATCTGCTCCGCCGTTTTTTCCCGGTTCCATGAGTGAATCACCGTCGTCTGGCCGACAATCAGGCCGCCGGCATCGGACACGGCAATGCCGGTTCTGGCGTCGCCATAATCAATTCCCATCACTCGCATCAAACATTCTCCTTCCTGTCTGCGCCCCGATGAGGGCGGCTTTCCTTCATCAAGCGCCGCAGCGGCTTTTGTCTGTTGATCATATCCAGTATAATTCCCTTTCGCGGTTTTGAAAAGCCCGGCAGAGAAGAAATTCTCCAAAAATTGTACCATCCTGCGGCCAGCCGTTGCAAAATGCCTCTATTGGAGGTATCATATGCCACAGGAGGCGAAACCATGGAATACCAACTTGTAAAGCTCTCCGACAGGCCGGAGCTGAAACAGCAGGCGGCCTCATGGTTCCACGAGAAGTGGGGCGTGCCTTTGGACGCTTATTTGCAGAGCATGGACGCCTGTCTGGCGGGATGCTCCCCGGTGCCCCAGTGGTACATGGCCATGGAGGGACAACGCATCATCGGCGGCATGGGAGTCATTGAAAACGATTTTCATGACCGCACCGACCTGACGCCCAACGTCTGCGCCGTGTATACGGAAAAGGATCGGCGCTGTCAGGGCGTGGCCGGAGCGCTTCTGGCGCTGGTCTGCAAGGATATGGAGGAAAAAGGCATTCGTACTTTGTATCTGGTGACAGACCACACCTCGTTCTATGAGCGCTACGGCTGGGAATTCTACTGCCTTGTCCACTGCGATGGCGAGTCCCAGCCCTCCCGGATGTACATTCGCCGCGCCTGATTCCTTTTCGTTACGCAAAGACACCGCTTCTTCCCAGCAGAAGAAGCGGCGTCTTACGTTTACTTTCCCGTGGCGACGCTCTGGCGAACCAGCGCCCGTTTGAGCCGGGCTTCGGCCAGCTTCAGGTCTTTTTCCGAGATGTTCTGATCCGCCATGGCCTGTCTTGCCTTCTGTTCCGACGCCTTGGCACGTTCCAGATCAATGTCCTTTGCCCACTCAAAGGTGGTGGCCACGACCTTGACATCGCCTTTGGTGACGGCCAGCATGCCGCCAATACAGGCGGCGCGGCGGGTCTCCCCGTCGGTGACGACCCGTGCCTCGCCCATGCCCAGTGCGGTCACATAATCCGTATGGTGGGGGCAGATGCCCACGCAGCCGTTGATGGTACGCAGGCTCACATACTCAGCCGGGCCGTCATAGGCGCAGCCGTCGGGCGTTACGATCTGCAAATGAAAGCTCGTCATAGCTTATTCACCCTTTTTGAACTTCTCCACCACGTCGTCGATGGTGCCAGCAAAGAGGAAACAGGACTCGGGAATATCGTCGTACTTGCCCTCGATAATCTCCTTAAAGCCCCGGATGGTCTCCTTGAGGGGAACATATTTTCCGGTGTAGCCCGTAAACTGCTCCGCCACATGGAAGGGCTGGGACAGGAAACGCTGCACCTTCCGGGCGCGGTTGACGGTCAGCTTGTCCTCCTCGGACAGCTCGTCCATGCCCATGATGGCAATAATATCCTGCAGCTCCTTATACCGCTGCAAAATGCGCTGCACGTCCTTGGCCACCTGATAGTGTTCGTTGCCCACCACGGCGGGAGTCAGGATCCGGGAGGTGGAATCCAGCGGATCCACCGCGGGATAGATACCCAGGGAGGAAATACCGCGATCCAGCACGGTGGTAGCATCCAGATGGGCAAAGGTGGTGGCAGGCGCCGGGTCGGTCAGGTCGTCCGCCGGGACATAGACCGCCTGCACGGAGGTAATGGAGCCCTTCTTGGTGGAGGTAATGCGCTCCTGCAAAGCACCCATCTCCGTGGCCAGCGTAGGCTGGTAGCCCACGGCAGAGGGCATACGGCCAAGCAGCGCCGAGACCTCGGAACCGGCCTGGGTAAAACGGAAAATGTTGTCGATAAACAGCAGCACGTCCTGATTTTTGACGTCGCGGAAATACTCTGCCATGGTCAGACCCGCCAGACCCACACGCATACGGGCTCCGGGCGGCTCGTTCATCTGACCGTAAACCAGTGCGGTCTTCTCCAGAACGCCGGACTCCTTCATTTCGTAGTACAGGTCGTTGCCCTCACGGGTACGCTCGCCTACGCCCGTAAAAACGGAATAGCCGTTGTGTTCCGTGGCGATATTGTAGATCAGCTCCTGAATCAGAACGGTTTTGCCCACGCCGGCGCCGCCGAACAGGCCGATCTTGCCGCCCTTTGCATAGGGGCAGATCAGGTCGACGACCTTAATGCCGGTCTCCAGCATCTCCGTGGTGCTCTCCTGCTCGTCGTAGGGGGGCGCCGGGCGATGGATGGGCCAGCGCTCCACTGTCACGGGGGCGGGCTGGTTGTCAATGGGCTTGCCCAGCAGATTGAACATTCTGCCAAGGCACTGCTCACCCACGGGAACGGTAATGGGCTTTCCCGTGTCCAGTGCTTCAATGCCGCGCTGCAGACCGTCGGTGGAACTCATGGCGACGCAGCGTACCACATTGTCACCGATGTGCTGCGCCACCTCTGCGGTGATCTTATCGTCGCCGTTGAAAATTTCCACAGCGTTGAGTAGCTCCGGCAGTTGGCCGTCTTCAAAGCGAATGTCCAGAACAGGCCCCATGATCTGCACCACGGTGCCCGTATTTTTTTTGGCCATAGGGGTCAACTCCTTCTTTTATTCTTCAGAACCGGCGACGATTTCCGTGATCTCCTGGGTAATGGCGCCCTGACGGGCACGGTTATACTTCAAGCTCAGATCGGAGATCATGTCCTCGGCGTTCTTGGTGGCGGAATCCATGGCGGTGCGCCGGGCGCCGTGCTCGGCGGCCACGGACTCACACAGGGCGCCGTAGACAAGGCCGCCCAGATATTCCGGGATGATGGCATTGAACACGGCGTTGCTGTCCGGCTCATAGAGAGTCAGGCAATCTCTGAGCTGGGCGGGCTTTTGCGGGCCGCAGTCCAGCGGCAGCAGCTTCAGCGACGCCGGGGACTGGGACAGCACAGAGACAAAATTGGTATAGACAAGGAAGAGTTCGTCAAAACCGCCGGACAAAAAGTCCTTGGCCAGAAGCTTCGACAGGGTAAAGCAGTCGCCAATGGCAATCTCTGCCGCCTCGGCGTAGGCGTCGGTGACGATCTGCACGCCATGCAGGCGGAAGAACTCCAGCGCCTTTTTGCCAATGGGCAGAACACAGGCGTTTTTGCCCTGCATATCCCCATAGGCCAGCTTCAGCACGTTGCTGTTGTAGCCACCGGCCAGCCCCCGGTCACCGGCAATAACGATATAACAGGACTTTTTGACCTCCCGCCTGGCAAGGTAGGGAGAGTCGAAATCATCGCTGTTGGCGGCAATGGTGTTCAGGGTATCATACAGGGTCTCAAAGTAGGGACGGCTGCTGATGACCCGTTCCTGGGCTCGGCGGAGCTTGGAGGAGGCGACCATTTCCATGGCCTTGGTGATCTGCTTGGTGCTTTCCATGCTCTTGATGCGCAGTTTGATCCCCTTCATGGAAACGCCGGCCATGTTCTCCCTCCTTCCTTAATGGGTCTTGAGAAATTCTTCGGTATAATCGGTGATGGCCTGCTTCAAGGCCGCCTCGGTTTCCTCACTGAGCACCTTGGTCTCGTGGATGGATTTGAGGATCTTAAAGTAATAGGTCTCCAGCTTGGCAAAGAAGCCCTTTTCAAACTCCCGCACCTGCTGCACCGGAATCTCCCTCAGGTAGCCGTTGACCACGGCGTAGATGATGCACACCTGCAGCGCCACGTCCACCGGCTCACCGTTCTTCTGCTTGAGAACCTCCACAATGCGTTCGCCCTGTGCCAGACGCGCCTTGGTGTCGGCGTCCAGATCGGAGCCGAACTGGGCAAAGCTCTGCAGCTCCCGGTACTGGGAATACAGCAGTTTCAGAGAGCCGGCCACCTTTTTCAGCGCCTTGATCTGCGCAGCGCCGCCCACACGGGAGACGGAGATGCCCGGGTTGATGGCGGGCATGACGCCGGAATGGAACAGTTCCGTTTCCAGGAAGATCTGTCCGTCCGTGATGGAAATGACGTTGGTGGGAATGTAGGCCGAAACGTCGCCGGCCTGTGTCTCAATAATGGGCAGCGCCGTCAAAGAGCCGCCGCCGTATTCCGGTGCCATTCTGGCCGCCCGTTCCAGCAGTCTGGAATGGAGGTAGAACACATCACCGGGATAAGCCTCACGTCCGGGCGGTCTGCGGATCAGCAGAGAAATGGCACGGTAGGCCACTGCGTGCTTGGAAAGGTCGTCATAGACCACCAGCACGTCCTTGCCCTGCGCCATGAAATACTCGCCCATGGAGCAGCCCGCGTAGGGAGCGATATACTGCATGGGTGCCAGCTCCGAAGCGGTGGCGGAGACCACAATGGTGTAGTCCATGGCGCCGCCCATGGTCAGGGTGTTGACAATCTGCGCCACAGTGGAGCGCTTCTGCCCAATGGCCACATAGACGCAGATGACATCCTTGCCCTTCTGGTTCAGGATGGTGTCCACGGCAATGGTGGTCTTGCCCGTCTGGCGGTCGCCGATGATCAGCTCACGCTGGCCGCGTCCAATGGGGATCATGGCGTCGATGGCCTTGATGCCCGTCTGGAGCGGCTCGGAGACGCTCTTGCGCTCGATGATGCCGGGGGCAGGACATTCGATGGGTCGATAGGCCTCCGGCTCAATGCGTCCTTTGCCGTCGATGGGCGCACCCAGGGCGTCCACCACACGGCCGATAAGGCAGTTGCCCACAGGCACGGACACCACGCGTCCGGTGCGCTTGACGGTGTCGCCCTCCCGGATGCCCTCGTCGGTACCCAGAATGACGACGGAGACGCTGTTCTCTTCCAGATTCAGCGCCATGCCGTAGGAACCGTTGGGAAATTCGATCAGCTCGTTGACCATACACTTTTCCAGTCCGGAGACACGGGCAATGCCGTCGCCCACCAGAATGACCGTGCCGGTCTCGCTCTGTTCGATCTTGGATTCATAATTTTTAATTTGCGCACGAATGATCTTCGTGATTTCTTCTGGTCTGAGTTCCATGATCTGCCTACCTTCTATTTCAAAGTACGGTCTGAGAAAGACTCTGACGCAGCGTGTTCAGGCGCTGCTTCACGGTGCCGTCCAACTGCCTGCCATCCATCTCCAGCCGGACGCCGCCCAGAACCGAAGGATCCACCCGCAGCTCCAAGTGTACCTGCTTTCCGGTGACGGCGCAGAGCTTCTGCACCAGCTTTTCGCGCAGGACGGGGGTCAGGGGCGCCGCCGTGACGGCCACCGCCGACAGAATCCCGTGGTCTTCATTGTAGCGGCTGCGGTACTGGGCGAAACAGTCCCCATGCTGGCGAATGTAGCCCTTTTGGCAAAGGATCTTCAAAAAATTCAGCAGATAGGGCTGCAGCCGACCGCCAAAAGCCTCGTCCAGAACGGCACAGCGCTCCTGCTTGGAGACCGTGGGCGTGGAAAGAAGCCGGATGTAGTCGGGGGTTTGGGAAAAGATCTCCGTGACCTGAGAAAACTGGGCGTAAATGTCCTCAGACAGCCCCTCGTCCCGGGCAAGCTCATACAGAGCGTTGCCGTAATTCTTTGCCGTCTGGGTCATTGGTCATTCCCCATATTCCGGATAAAGTCCTCGATCAGCGCGGTCTGATCCGCAGCGTTGATCTCTCTTGCCACAACCTTCTCGGCAATCTCCACAGCCATGCCGGAAATGTCGTCCTTGACCTCGTTGAGCGCCTTTTTCTTCTCCAGCGCGATGTCGGCGTCGGCTTTCTGTCGGATGGCGTCGGCCTCGTCTTTGGCGCTGCGGAGAATCTGCTCACGCTGTTCCTGGGCGGCAGCGTTGGCGCTGCGCACCAGTGCGGCAGATTCCTCCTTGGCGTCCGCCAGCTTCTGCTCGTAGTTTTCCCGCAGTTCGTCGGCCTGCGAGCGCTTGCTCTCCGCGTCGGCGTAGATGTCGTCGATCTCCTTCTGGCGGTCGTCGATCATCTTTTTCACCGGCTTAAAGAGGAATTTCTTCAAAACAAGCACGGTAATGATCAGATTCAAGAGGGTAAACAGCGCCGTCCAGAAATCTATGCCAATAAAGCCTTCTGTCTGCGCTGCGGCGAGAAAGCAGGGATTGGTGAGCAAAGCCATAAATCCCTCCATAGCTCCTCACTCCTTTCCGTGAAATCGAATGAGGTATTGATTAGAAGACAAACAGCAGCAGGATCGCCACAACCAGGGAGTAAATACCGGTGGTCTCCGCAACGGCGCAGCCGATGAGCATGTTCAGACGCAGCGCGCCGGTGTACTCCGGCTGACGTGCCATACCCTCCAGCGCTTTGCCCACAGCGTTGCCTTCACCGATAGCCGGGCCGATGGCGCCGATGCCCATGCAAAGACCGGCGCCCAGAGCGCAGGCTGCCTTAACGATTGCAGTAGTCAGTTCCATAACGAGTTCCTCCTAATTGATAAATAGAATGCATATAAATTACGAATTGGTCTTGGCCTTCCGGGATTTGCGGGGAAGACATTCCTCCGGGGGTGGGCAGGCGTTGCTGATATAGATCATGGAAAGCAGGGCGAAAACAAAGGCCTGAATCACGCCGGAGAAAACGTCAAAATACAACGACAGGACGGCGGGAATGCCGATCTGGAAAATGGGTACGTCGGTGAAGATGCCCAGAAGCTGCAAAATACTGACGGCGCTCAGCGCCAACAGAACAATCCCTGCGATGCGCCCCACGCCTTTGCGCTTTTTTTGGTAGATTATCAGGAGAATTACTCCCAGAACCGCCAGTACCCCAGTAACGACGTAGCCGTTGGAGCAGATCATCCCGATTACAAGGGAAGACAGTCCGGCCAGTGCCCAGTAGATCAGGGCGGTAATGACGCTGCCGCCAGCAATGTTGCCGAAGTGACGGAAGGCCAGAGACACCGGCTGGGCGAACTCGGAAATGATATTCATGGGGGTCATGACAAAAATGGGCTGGGTAAAGCCCTTGAGCCAGGCTTTCACGCCGATGTTTTTAATGTTCTGATACCAGCAGATCAGGCTGATGAGGACGGCCCAGGTGGCCGTGGTACTCAGATCCGACGTGGACGAGCGCAAAAAGCCGGTCATGCCCAGCAGCGTCCCCAGCAAAGAGGACAAGAACAGGGCTCCCACAAAGGGCGTCCAGTGCCGGTTATGCTGCCCCATGGCGTCCCCCACCAAATTGTAGAACATACTCACGCCCTTTTCCACCAGTACCTGCATCCTGCCGGGGCGCTTTTTCAGGTTTCGTCCCAGCAGCACACCGGCAACGCACAAAATCAGGGTGGCAACAAAAGACGTCAGAGTCGTCTGCGTAATGGTGATGCCTCCCAAAATGGGAATGGTAAACAGAATTTTCGGGCCGGTTATATTCATGTGGGTTTGTCACCTGACTTTCTGAACAGTTCGCCCAGGCTGATGAGAGGGCGAACAAAAATCAACGGCAAAAGCAAGGAAATGGGATGAAAACGCCCGCTTTTCGCCGCAAAGACCAAAATAACAAGCAAAAGCACATAGCGAAGCGCCATAGAGCCGCGCATGGTGGCGCTGCCGGCCTTGACGTCCTGATCTGTCGCTCTTTTGGAGGCAATACACACGCTCAGCGCCATGATCGCGAAATTGGCAACGGACAGTCCCCCGCCCAGCAAAGCGCCGTACAGCACCTTGGGAGAATAGTAGCCCAGCAGGGCGAAAACGCCGACCATCAGCGCACACAGCACAGTCTCGCCAATGGCGACAATGCAGATCTCCCGGACAATGGAGCGGTCAAGGTTCATAAAGGGGTCCTCCCCGTCAATCGTGGTCGTTAAAGCCGCGCGGCGGCTTCTCGCCGTCGTCCTTCAGGCGGTTGATACTGCGCAGGGACTGCACCAGACCGCCAGCGGCACCGAAAATACCAAGGATGACGCCCACCCAGACACACCAGCTCCCCAAAGCAAAGCGGTTGTTGAGCAAAACGCCCAGCAAAACGAATAGCGCCAGCGGGCAGACCACAGACAGGCCAAGCTGGGTGAGCCAGATCAGGTGTTGTAAGAAAACAGTGTACTGCTTCATAGCGCCCTCCTTTGGGCAGGCAAGCCGAAATCCCGGCACTTTGTTATTATACCCAATTTTTGTGGAAAAAGCAAGAAAAATAGCCAGGATATTCAAAGAGAAAAAGTAAACTTACTGTGAATGCCCGGATACGCTTTCAAAAGTGTCTGTCCGGACGGGAGAATATAAAAAACGCTGCAAAATGCAAGGCATTTTGCAGCGTACAGGGAGTAAAAGACTTACTTGACCTCGACGTCGGCGCCGGCTTCCTTGAGCTCGGCAGCGAGCTTTTCGGCATCGTCCTTGGAGATGGCTTCCTTGACAGCCTTGGGAGCGTTGTCGACCAGTTCCTTGGCTTCCTTCAGGCCCAGGCCAGTAGCGCCACGGACGACCTTGATGACAGCGATCTTGTTGGCGCCGGCGCCCTTGAGCACCACGTCAAACTCGGTCTTCTCTTCTGCCTCGGCAGCGCCGCCAGCGGCGGGAGCAGCAACAGCGGCAGCAGCGGCGGAAACACCAAAGGTGTCTTCCAGAGCGTGTACCAGCTCAGCCAGTTCCAGAACGGAAAGGCCCTTAACTTCTTCGATCAGAGCAGCGATTTTTTCACTCATTTTAATATTCCTCCTAAAGTTGATTATTTCAGTTAATTAAGCTTCTGCAGGGGCTTCTGCGGGAGCGTCGCCCGCTTCCTTCTGGGCACGGATCTGATCCAGAACGAACGCCAGAGAGGAGATGGGGGCAAGGAATGTGCCGAGAACCTGTGCGATCAGAGCATCCTTGGAAGGCAGTTCGCCGAAAGCCATCAGGTTTTCGATGCTCTGAACCTGGCCTTCTACGATGCCGCCCTTGATCTTCAGGACGTTCTTGTTCTTCTTTGCAAATTCGCTGACGATACGAGCCGGAGCAATGGGATCGCCGCTGGTGCAGGCCATGGAAGTCGTGCCGTTGAGAACCTCGTCAAACTCTTTGTAGCCGACCTTATTGGTGGCAAAACGGGTCAGAGTGTTCTTGACAACGGTGTATTCCACGCCAGCTTCGCGGAACTTGTTGCGCAGCTCGGTATCCTGAGCGACGGTGATGCCCTTATAGTCAACAAAAACCACGGAAGTAGAACCCTGAATCTTGTCGGCCAGTGCATCAACAATTGCCTTTTTGCTCTCAAGTACCTTTGCGTTGGGCATGAAGTTGTCACCTCCGAAAAAAGTAAGTGTCCTTGCGCGCCAAAGAACGCAAGGACACCGAAAAAACCATGTTGGTGTAACCTCGGCAGGAAGGGCGAACCCTTTACGGCAAACAGCCTCCTGCTGTCTTTGGCAGCGAGAGATATATTATCAGAAAAAGCCGAAAAAGTCAAGCATTTTCTGAATTATCAGGAAAAATCGGGATTAATACTTGGCAGTATTGACCTTAACGCCGGGGCCCATGGTGGAGGCGATGACGCAGGATCTGATATACTGACCCTTGGCAGCGGCGGGCTTGGCCTTGACGACGGCGCCCACCAGCGCGTTCATGTTCTCAGTGAGCTTTTCCGCGCCGAAAGAAACCTTGCCGATGGGGCAGTGGATGATGTTGGTCTTGTCAAGACGGTACTCGATCTTGCCGGCTTTGATCTCCTTAACGGCGGCGGTGACATTGGGGGTCACGGTACCGGCCTTGGGAGAGGGCATCAAGCCCTTGGGGCCCAGCAGCTTGCCGAGGCGGCCGACAAGTCCCATCATATCGGGCGTTGCAACGACGACGTCGAAGTCAAACCAGTTCTCGTTCTTGATCTTGTCCACCAGCTCCATGCCGCCGACATAATCTGCGCCGGCTGCGGTGGCCTCGTCGGCCTTGGCGTCCTTGGCAAATACCAGAACCTTGCGGGTCTTGCCGGTGCCGTTGGGAAGCACGATGGCGCCGCGCACCTGCTGGTCGGCGTGACGGGAGTCAACGCCCAGCTTAATGTGGATCTCGACGGTCTCGTCGAACTTGGCGCTGGCGGTCTTCACCACCAGAGCCATGGCGTCTGCGGGCTCATACTGTACGGAGCGGTCGATCTGCTTCGCACTATCTTGATATTTTTTACCTCTAAACAATGTAATTATCCTCCTTAAAGTGGTGATGCGGAATAATCCTCCCACATTTTGAGGCCAATGCCTCAGTCAGCGACGATCTTAGTCGACAACAACGACGCCCATGGAGCGGCAGGTGCCTTCCACCTGGCTCATTGCGGCTTCGATGGTAGCGGCAGTGAGGTCGGGCATCTTCTTTTCCGCGATCTCGCGAACCTGCGCCTTGGTGATCTTGGCAACCTTGTCCTTGTTGGGCACGCCGGAACCCTTCTCGATGCCCAGTGCCTTGAGAATCAGGGTCGGGGTCGGGGGGGTCTTGGTGATGAAGGAGAAGCTGCGGTCGGCGTAAACGGTGATGACCACGGGAATCTTAAAGCCGGCCTGATCCTTGGTGCGCTCGTTGAACTCCTTGATGAACTGGGAGATGTTGACGCCGTGCTGGCCGAGAGCCGGACCTACCGGAGGGGATGCGGTTGCTTTTGCTGCCGGAATCTGCAGCCGGATATAACCTGTAACTTTCTGTGCCATAATAAGCACCTCCTGAAAAAATGTGGTAATACGCGCAAGCGTATTTCTGGCGGGGACGAAGCCCCTCCCACGTTCTGACCGTCCTGCGGTGCAGAAGCTACTCGGAGATTACCTCCACCTGATCGAGCTCCAGCTCGACCGGGGTCTCGCGTCCGAACATGGAAACAATGACACGGACGCTGTTTTTGTCAATATCAAGGGCGTCCACCTTGCCCGTAAAGGAGGTAAGGGGGCCGTCGGTGATGCGGACAGTATCGCCGACCTGGAAGGCGACGACGATCTCGCGCTTTTCGACACCAAGCTGAAGCACCTCTTCCTCCGTCAGAGGAGTGGGCTTCGTGCCGGAGCCGACAAAGCCGGTGACGCCGCGGACGTTCTTGACGATGTACCAACTGTCGTCGGTCATGATCATTTTGATCAGAACGTAGCCGGGGAACACCTTGCGATCGATGGTTTTCGGGCCGTTATCGGTCACTTCCGTGACGGTCTCCATGGGGACGGACACCTCAAAGATAACGTCCTGAAGCTGGCGGGTTTCGATGGTCTTTTCAATGGTCGCCTTTACCGTGTTTTCATACCCGGAATAGGTATGAACCACATACCATTTTGCGCTCTCTGCCATGGCGGTTTAGTCCACCAGGCTCATCAGGGCGTTGATGCCGGAGATCGCGCCAAAATCGAAGAGCCAAACAAACACGCCGATGACGACGGAAACAACAATGACCACCAGGGTGTTGTTGAGAACCTGGCTCCAGCTCGGCCAAACGACCTTTTTCAGTTCGCTCTTCATGCCGCGGAACCATTTTGCGATTGCAGCACCGGTTCTCTTGAACCAGTTTGCCTTTTTCACAGTATCAGCCATTTTTGTTCACCCTTTCGCGTTACTTCGTCTCGGTGTGAAGAGTATGCTTTCTGCAGAATCTGCAATACTTCTTCATTTCCAGCCGGTCGGGGTCGTTCTTCTTGTTCTTCATGGTGTTGTAGTTTCTCTGCTTGCATTCAGAACATCTCAGAGTGATTTTTACGCGCATTACGGCACCTCCTTAAAAATTGCCTCCCTGTATCACCGCGGCTATTGAGAATTTAGAGGGCTGGCCGAACTACAAACGGCAGCCGTCCGCGGCTGAAAAAGGGCGCAAAAAAACAGCCCCTTTTTCACAGGTAGAGCTATTCTATCATATATAAGTATGGGAAGTCAACGGTTATTTTATATTTTTTTCATTTTTTCCGACGGATCCTCCAGGCGTCCGGCTTTCCGGAGAAATTTCACCATTCCGTCCAAAAGAGCCGGCAGCCGCCCTCCGGAAAAGTCAATTACCTTTATTATGAAAGCCCGGCACTTTCTCCCCCGCCGGAGCGCGGGACTGCGCCGCAGGAGAAACAACTGTGCACATCCCCGGGCTTTTTTCATAAGATAGTGTGAAAGCAGATTTGCTTATTCTTGAATTCAGGAGGTAGCGCAATGTCAGACAGTTGTCAGAACAGACCGGCCTGCAGCATCAGCGACATCCGTGAGGCGGTCTGTATTCATACAAAGCAGATTGAAGATGCCTGCATTGACAAGGACTGTGTGGAAGACCTGCGGGTCTACCTCACCAAATGTTCCCAAAAGATTCTGGACACGGCAACCAGCGCCCGGGCGCGCTGCGCGGAGCTGCTGAACGTCTACATAGACGTGTCGGCCATCCCCTATCATCAGGGGCACTACACGGTCGATCTCACCTTTTTCTACCGCATCACCGGCGAGGCGGCCACGGGTTCTGCCCGGCCGACGCCCATTTACGGCTTTGCGGCATTTTCCAAGCGCGCCGTGCTCTGCGGCGGACTGAACTGCGCCAAGACCTTTTCCAGCCGCGGCGAAGGGCATTGCAGCTTCGGCTGTGCCACGCCAGAGGCCGTAGTGGAGGCCGTGGACCCCATGATCCTTGCGGCCAAGGTGGTCACCGTGGGGCAGTGCTGCCATCCCGACCCGGCGCTGCCGGAGATCCCCCCTGCCGTGAGCCAGAGCTTCGACGACGAGCTGGCGCTGACCGGAGAGGAAAAGCGCCTGTATGTCACGCTGGGGCAGTTTTCCACCATCCGCATGGAGCGGGACTCCCAGTTGACCATTCCCGCCTTTGATTACTGCGTGCCCAGTAAGGAGTGCTGCGACGACCCCGGCTGCGAGGAGGACCCGTGCGAAATGTTTTCCAGAATCGCATTTCCCACAGAGGCGTTTTTCCCCTGCCGCCAGCATCCTCGCGCCGTCACCGCCGAGGGGCAGGAGGACAGCAAGGATAACTGAGCCGGAGGCAGGCTGTGAAAGCCGCAGGTGTCTTTTGAGGGCTTCCCCCGGGACACCTGCGGCGTTTTTCGCCCTCAGTCCGTCTGCTCCGCCTGTGCGGCTATGGCCAGCAGCCGCTGCTTATCATTGTCCTGCGGATGTTCCAGCACATGGAGCAAAAGCCGGTGCAGCATCTGCCCCACCTGTCTGCCCTCCAGGGTTGGAAAATCGCTGCCGTTGACGGCCAGGGTCTTCAGGCTGACGCAATCCCCGGAGGAGAGAATCTGTTCCAGCAGCGCCCGAGCGCCGCTCAGCCTGGCAGCACAGTCTGCCACGGCAGTGCCCTGCTGCGCCAGCAGCCGCTTCAGTTCCAATTCCGTAAACGTCTCCCGGTACGCCTGTGCCGCCAGCGTCGCCGTCTGCTCCGTGTGCCTGTCCAGCCGCAGCATCGACAGATCCAGTTGGGGCAAAAGCCGTTTCAATCCCGCCCAGCGTACCACCGCTTCCCCGGGCAGCGTCCTGAGGTCGGACAAATCCCATTGGCCGGACAGCCCCAGCTTTTCCAGCAGCCCCAGTGCAATCATCTGTCCCACCCGCTCCGGATGGGCAGAGCACAGGGTTTTCTGCACCTCGTCGCGTATGCGCTCCGCCGACAGCTTTTGGCACAAAGGCGCACAGCGTTTTATGGCCGCCAGTGTCTGGTCTTCAATGGAAAACTCCAACTGCGCCGAAAACCGGACGGCACGCAGCATCCGCAGGGCATCTTCGGAGAAGCGCACATCCGCGTCTCCCACACAGCGGATACACCGGCTGCGCAGATCGGCCTGTCCCCCGAAGCAGTCGTACAGACGACCGCGCAGATCCATGGCCATGGCGTTGACCGTAAAATCCCGCCGGGCAAGGTCATCCCGCAAAGCGTCGGTAAAAGTCACCTGACTGGGATGCCTGCCGTCGGCATAGACGCCGTCGGTGCGGAAGGTGGTCACCTCCGCAGTTCCTTGGGGAAGCACCACCGTCACCGTGCCGTGGGCAATGCCCGTAGGCACGGTCTTTTCAAACAGCTTCCGCACGGTTTCGGGTCTTGCCGCCGTGGCCACGTCCCAATCGCTGGCCTGCCTGCCCAGAAGTCCGTCGCGCACACAGCCGCCCACCACACAGGCGGAAAAGCCATGGCGCTCCAGCACAGACAGAATCGTCTGAATGTAGTCCGGGATCTGCAAAGGATCACCTCCGAAAAAAAACTTGCCTAACGATACAGATCGTATTATAATGTTTTTGTATTCATATCCTATATTATATTCCGAAATAAACCGGAGGGCAAGTTTTATGTCTCCAGACAATATAGAAAAGATCCGTTCCTATTTTCAGCCGGGTAAGCACATCCATCTGGTGGGCATCGGCGGCGTTTCCATGCGTCCGCTGGGGCTGGTGCTGCGGGGCATGGGCATGAATATTTCCGGCTCTGACATGAATTCCTCCGTTTCCACGGACGAGCTGATCGCCAAGGGGATCCGGGTCTATATCGGCCACAGCGCGGACAATATTCAGGGCGCTGACTGCGTCATTCGCACGGCCGCCGCCCACAACGACAACCCGGAGATTGCCGCCGCCCGCGCCAGAGGCATCCCTGTTTTTGAGCGCGCGCAGGCCTGGGGTGTTCTGATGCAGTCCTATAAAAATGCCATCTGCGTGGCCGGAACCCACGGCAAGACCACCACGACCAGCATGATCACCCACATTTTCATGCAGGCACAAAAAGACCCTACCGTGATGATCGGCGGCTTTTTGCCCCTGCTCAAGGCAGGCCACCGGGTGGGCGCCGGGGACACCATCATTCTGGAAAGCTGCGAATACTGCAATTCCTTTTTGAACTTCAGCCCCACCGTGGCCGTCATTAACAACATTGAGGCCGACCATCTGGACTTTTTCAAGGATCTGGAGGACGTAAAGGCCTCTTTCCGCAAATTTGCCCAGTTGGTACCCCCTGAGGGCATGATCATCGCCAACGGCGACGACGCCAATACCCGCAGCGCTCTGGACGGGATGCAGTACCTCACCTTCGGTCTTCACCCGGAAAACGTGGTACACGGAGAAAACTTTTCCGACGACTGGCGGGACTTTGACGTGATCTGCGACGGAACGCCTTATTGTCATCTGCACCTGTCCGTCTACGGCCAGTTCAACGCCTATAATGCACTGGCCGCCTGCGCCGTCGCCTGGCGCATGGGCATTGACGGCGAGACCGTCAGTCAGGCGCTGGAGGAATTTCACGGTGCAGGCCGCCGTCTGGAATTCAAGGGCACCTGCAACGGCGCGGACGTGTACGACGACTACGCCCACCATCCGGGGGAGCTGCACGCCCTGATCGGCGCGGTGCGCTCCATGCACTACCGACGGGTGATCTTCGCTTTCCAGCCCCATACCTACACCCGCACCTATGCCCTGTTTTCCGATTTTGTCCGGGAACTGAAGCTGGTGGACAAGGTGGTGCTGGCGGAGATCTACGCCGCCAGAGAGCGCAACACCATCGGCATTTCCTCCCGGGATCTGGCCGCCCAAATTCCCGGCGCCTGCTACTTTGAAACCCTGCCGGAGGTCTCCGAGTATCTGCGCAGCATCGCCAAATCCGGAGATATTATCGTCACCGTGGGCGCGGGAGACATCTACAAGGCCGGAGAATCTCTGTGTAAATAATTCCATATTTCATTTCCGCCCCTGCCTGCCCGCAGACGCCGACGGGAATCAGGCCGGGCTGCCCTCTTCTGGCAGACCGGCTTTTGTAGTTTCTGCGCTTGCGGCCCAAGTCCGGCGGCAGGACAAAGCACTCAGAAAGGAGGGCATAGGCTCCTACGGCCATATGCCGACACACCTATGGGCAAGTACATTCTCTCTCTGGATCAGGGAACCACCAGCAGCCGCGCCATTTTGTTCGACCACGAGCAGAACATCGTCTCCGTGGCGCAGAAGGAATTCACCCAGTACTACCCCCAAAGCGGCTGGGTAGAGCATAATCCCATGGAGATCTACTCCAGTCAGTACGGCGTCATGATGGAGGCCATTACCGCCAGCGGCATCGACGTGGCGGACATCACCACCATCGGCATCACCAATCAGCGCGAGACCACGGTGGTCTGGGACAAAACCACAGGCAAGCCCGTATACAACGCTATCGTCTGGCAGTGCCGCCGCACCGCGGCCTTGTGCGACGAGCTGCGTCAGCGGGGACTTGCCGACTACATACGAAAAACCACCGGACTGGTGCTGGACGCCTACTTCTCCGCCACCAAGATCAAGTGGATTCTGGACAACGTACCCGGCGCCCGGGAAAAGGCGCAGCGCGGAGATCTGCTGTTCGGCACCGTGGACACCTGGCTGCTGTGGAAACTGACCAACGGCGCGGTACACGCCACAGACTACACCAACGCCTCGCGCACCATGCTCTACAACATCCACACCCTCCAGTGGGACGAGCGGCTGCTGCGGGAGCTGGACATTCCCCGCTCCATGCTGCCCCAGGTGTGCGATTCCAGCAAGATCTACGGCTACTGCAACATTCAGGGCGTCAACGTGCCCATTGCCGGGATCGCCGGCGACCAGCAGGCCGCCCTGTTCGGCCAGTGCTGCTTCCAGCCGGGGGACGCCAAAAACACCTACGGCACCGGCTGTTTCCTGCTCATGAACACGGGCGGGACGGCCTGTGAGAGCAAGCACGGCCTTGTCACCACCATCGCCATCGGCCTCGGCGGTCAGGTGCAGTACGCACTGGAGGGTTCTGTCTTTGTGGGCGGCGCCGTCATCCAGTGGCTGCGCGACCAGATGCGCTTCATCGGCGAGGCCAGAGATGCGGAATACTATGCCCAAAAGGTGGATTCCACCGGCGGCGTCTATCTGGTGCCCGCCTTTACGGGACTGGGCGCGCCCTATTGGGATATGTACGCCCGGGGCACCATCGTGGGCATCACCCGGGGCACCCGGCCGGAGCACATTATCCGCGCCGCCCAGGAATCCATCGCTTACCAGAGCATGGATCTGGTGGACGCCATGGAAAAGGACACGGGGGAAAGGCTGACAGAGCTGAAAGTGGATGGCGGTGCCAGCCGCGACGGTTTTTTGATGCAGTTTCAGGCGGACATTCTGGGCAGACCGGTACGCCGCCCGGTGATCCGGGAGACCACCGCCCTGGGGGCGGCCTATCTGGCTGGTCTGGCCACGGGCGTGTGGGAAAGCCCGGCGCAGATCAGCGGGCTTTGGCACTGCGACACCACCTTTGTTCCCTCCATGGAGCCGGAGCACCGCGCCGAGCTGATCCATGGCTGGAGCCGGGCGGTGGGACGCAGTCTCGACTGGGTGGAGCACAAATAATCCTCTAATATCTTCATAGGGATTGCATTTGAAAAAAATTCCGGTAAAACAAGAATAGATCCTTTCTTAGGCGGTCTGGCCAATCCGTGCCATATGTTAGTTTTTCTTTAAACAGGCACAAAATCTCAGGAGGGAGTTCTTATGAAAAAGCGTATCGCAAGTTTTCTGCTGGTTGTGACGCTTCTGATTTCCCTGAGTCCTACGGTCTTCGCCAAAAATCAGGAAAGCCTGACGCTGGAAGGCACTGTGTGCTACTCCAAAGCCTATGAGATGCTGCAGCTTGTCAACGCCGAGCGCGTCAAAGCCGGGCTGTCCGCTCTGACCATGGACAAGGCCATGCTGGACACGGCCATCATTCGCGCCGAGGAAATCGCCGTCTTGTTCTCCCACACCCGTCCCAATGGAGAAGCGTGGAGCACCGCCTACCCGGCCAAGCCCTACAACGCTCCCTACTATCACGGAGAAAATCTCTCCATTGCTCTGGAGGACAGCAGCGACTGCCGGACTGTCCTCGACGGCTGGATGAATTCCTCCACCCACCGGGCGAACATTCTGCGTCAGGAGGGCGTCAGCATCGGCATCGGCTGCTTCTACCACAACGGCTGCTACTACTGGGTGCAGGCTTTCTCCAGCAGATCGCCGGAGGACCCCCACCTGTCCGGGCAGGCGCCCGTCGCCGCTCAGATTGTCTATGACCCCGAATTGGTGCTGGACAACGGCGGTGAGCCCGTGGAGCTGGAATATGTCTTCCGCCTTATGGGTTCTCAGCAGATGGACGTGTCCGACACCCAGCAATTGTCCGTCAGCTTCCAGAATCCCGGCTGGCCTCTGGCCAGCGCCCTGGTCAAGGCGGACGCCGTCGTCTGGCACAGCAGCGACCCGTCTGTCCTCACCGTGGAAAACGGGCTGGTCACCGCCGTATCTCCGGGCGTGGCCACGGTTACCGCCTACATCGGCAGCGCGGAAAAGCATCTGGACATCCGGGTGGCCGGACATCGTTACCGCTATGTAAGCAACAAAAACGGCACTCACGCAGCCAGTTGCGCCCACTGCGGCTACGCCGCCACAGAACAGTGCGACACATTGGGCACCAACGGTGCCTGCAGCAAATGCGGCTATTTCGTGGGCAGTGAAAACTGCAACCATGTGTTTGTCTCCGATCAGAACTTTTCCTATCCGGCATCCTGTACGGAGCCGCAGATTTACGCCTATAAGTGTAGAGAATGTGGTCAGACCGACGTAAAAACAGGCTTGCCTGCCATCGATCACAACTGGAGTGAGAGCAAAACGCCCGTCATACCCACCTGCGTTTCCACCGGCTTGCGCACCTGCGTGTGCACCAACTGCGGCACCGTTCAGGAGGAAGTTCTGGAGGCGCTGGGTCATGACTACGGCGAATTTGTCCCCTCTACCGCTCCTACCTGCACCCTTTGCGGTTATCTTCAGTCCACCTGCAGCCGCTGCAGCGTGGCGCAGCTTCAGGAGCTTGCGCCTCTGGGGCATGCAGACGAAAACGGAGACGGCCGCTGTGACCGCTGCGGCATACAGATCAGCGGCTGCAGCCACGACTGGGGCACGGGCACCGTCACCACGGCAGCCACCTATTCCGCCCCCGGCGTCATGACCTACACCTGCGGCAAGTGCGGCGAGACCAAAACCGCGGAGATCCCGGCGCTGGCGCTGCCCTTTGTGGATGTGAAAGACACCGACTATTTCCGCGCTCCCGTGGCGTGGGCGCTGGACAACGCCATCACCTACGGCGACGACGAGACCCACTTTGCACCCCAAAGCCCCTGCACCAGAGAGCAG
>JAQYBZ010000133.1 GCA_029003235.1 Bacillota bacterium | reverse complement strand
GTGTTCTGCGGCAGCAGCAGTCGGGCGTGTTCCAGCAGCTCCAGCGCGTGGCAAAGCAGCACCTTATCCCGATCTTCCAGTCCGAACATACTGTACATCACTGCACTGGTATGTACGATGTCGAAGGCGTTGGGGTATTTTTTCAGCGCCTTTTCCGCCTCCAAAAGCCCCACACGGTCTTTGCGGCTGCGATATTCTTTCAGACGCTGTACCGTCGCCCTCAAACCGTTATCTTTCATCTCATAGCCCAATAAAACATCCACAGACGTATCAAAAAGATCCGCCATTTCCATAATGAGCCCCAGTTCCGGCAGCGACAGCTTTGCTTCCCATTTATATACGGCTCCCACCGTCACGCCAAGGGCTTCGGCAAGCTGCTCCTGTGTCAGCATCCGCGCTTTCCGGAATGCGCGGATATTCTCTGCGATTTTGATGTTCATAGGCGCGCCTCCTTTCTTTTCTTTCCTTTGATTGTATCAGATAAGGGTGACGAAAGGAACCCACTATCCGTACTAATCAGATAAAAAATAGCCATACTGACAGTATGATTTCGAAAAGCATTCATGCCCATGATAAACGGAAGCCCTGTTACTCTATTTGCACCGTTGGCAGACAATGCAAATAAAGAAACAGGGCTAATTATTCACACCTAATTCCTATTGCGCCACTTGTTAAGCGAGTGGTTTTCTTTATACAAGCAAAGGAAAACGCTGCTTTTCATGAGCAGCGTTTTCACTATAAGGTATATCTTGTTTCAGTTTAAGCCAGTGCGAGGGATTCATTCCGGTTAACCGAAAAAATCAGCCGGTACTTCATTGAGACACTGCATAAGCTGCAAGGCATAATTGCCGCACGCATCCACGGCACTCTGATCCTCAGAAGCATCTAAAACCGCGCAGTAAAACGGCGATCCGTCCAAAAGGAAAGCTGCGTAAGCAGCAAATTGAATCGTTGCTTCGTACTCGTCTTTTTCAAGGAAGGCCATTTTTATACGGCATAGAAGCGGCAGCGCAAAAAGAGGGAGCGGAAATTCCGCTCCCTCTTGCAACGAATGGACTCTTTGGGTTTCATTCCGGCCGTGGTGAGCGACGCCTTTCGGCGCCGCCCCCACTTTCAGGGTTTGCTTACTGGTACAGAACCTTATCGCAGAAGTTCTTGAACATCTGTGCAGCCTGTGCGCGGGTGGCCAGGCTCAGCGGATCAATGGTGGTGGAGGACATGCCTCTTGCAATTCCCTCGCCCACGCACCAGTTCAGGGCTTCCACAGCGTACTCAGAGATCTCGTCCCGGTCCGTATAGCGATCCAGGAACTCCTCATTCTTGGGCGTTACATCTATGCCACAGCTCTGTGCATAGCGGTAAAGCATGGTGAACATCTGCTCACGGGTGATATCTTCTCCCACGCCGTAGCTGGTGTCAGAAATGCCCTTGACAACGCCGGTCTCTTCTGCCCAGATAATATAGGGCGTGTACCACTCGTCCGCTTCCACATCGGTGAACTTGGAGGTCTTTTCGGCATAAGCTTCTGCGTCAACCTCGGCGATTCTGCCGATCACAGTCACAAACATCTCACGGCTTATGTTCATGTACGGTGCAAACAGGGTGTCGGTCACACCGCAGAAGTAGCCTCTGTCCGTAACGAAGGTAACTGCCTCATAATACCAGGCGTCTGTTCTTACATCGAAGTAGTAGGACGAACCCTGTACCTCGAACTTCACGGTGATCTCCACATCCTCGGCGGGCATGGTGAAGCTCCAGATCTCCGTGTAGTCCTTATCCTCGGAAACGAAGGATACGGGGATGGAATTGCCCTTGGCGTCCACGACGATGACCTTCTTCACGCGGTAGCCGTCATCCGGATCAGCCACGATCTCAATGCGGTCGCCCACAGTGGCGGTCTCCGCGCTGACGCTGGCCTTGCCGTGGCCATCCTCAAAGAAGTTGATGGTGTGAGACTGCAGGACGTATTCGATCTTCTCCAGAATGACCTCGACAGTCACATCCCGGTTGGGCATGGTGAAGGAGTAGTCGCCGCCCTCGGCCTTGATTTCCTCATTGACGGTGATATTCCCGCCGTCCACCACAATGGCGGTGAGTTTCCAGCCATCGGCAGGATGTACGGTGACAGTGACGACGTCCAGATAATCGGCGTTCATGCTCACGGTGTAGTAACCGTTCATCCAGGACTCTCCCTCGCCCTGCTGGGTCAGCGCCACATTGTAAGCAACCTCCGTAAACTCGGCGGTAACAACAACGGCGGCAGCCGGCATGGTGAAGGTGAACTGGTTTTCGCCAACGCCCGTGAGGACGCAGGACTTGGTGCCGTCGGCGAAGGTAACAGTCAGGGAATCCAGCGCATAGCCCAGCTTCGGAGTGACGGTGATCTTCACCACGTCGTCAAGCTGTGCTTTGTCCGCAGGCTCGGTGACAACGTCTCCCTTGTCGGCGTCAAAGACGGTGGTAATGGAGTAGTCGATCTTCTCGTAGTCCACAGTATAGGTCACGTTGCAGGCAGGCATCAGGAAGCTCAGGGTCTCCGTCTCGCCCACAGGCGTATCCATGGCGGGAGCGTCCTTCACACCGGTGGTAAACACCGTTCCGTCGTCGGCGGTTGCCCGGATCTCCTTCACATACCAGCCGGCCTTCGGCGTGGCGGAAATGGTGACCTCATCCTGATATGCATAGGTGTAGCTGGTCTCCGTGGCGACCTTGCCGTTTACGGAGATCACGCCTTCCGTCTCACAGGCAGCGTCCTTGCTCAGGGTGTAGGATGCTTTTCTGAAGGTGACGGATACTTTCACGTCCTCTGCCCGGATCTGGTGGATGGAATCCTTCCAGGTGGCGGGGATGCGGAAGCGATACTCGCCGGCGCTTTCGAACCACTTGATCTCCTTGTAGTCGCCGTACTTATCGGCTTCGGTATAGACGGTGATGGTATCAATCTCATAGCCCACATCCGGCGTTGCGGTAAAGGTGACCAGATCGCCATAGACCTTGCTCTCATCCGTCCACGCAGCGTCGTTGCCCTCAGAGGTAACTGTGCCGTTGTCCGTGGCTTCAAAGACCACATGGATCTCGTCCTTGGCGAAGTTCGCCTTAATGATGGTATCCTTGACAATGACGAAGTCGTCGTTGACCGTGCTGGGCGCGGTGACGGGGTTCTGCGTGTCGGCCGAGGTCCAGCCCACGAAGTGCTGGCCTACAGGTCCGTCAACCACATTGCCCACGAAGGAATCTACATCGGCGGTATCCAGATAGTCAACGCCCTGCATACCGACCACCGCGTTGTTGTAGTTCACATAGGTCACAACGTACTGCACCTTCTCAAAGACGGCGGATACGGTGACTGCGGAAGCAGGCATAGTGAAGAAATACTCTGCGCCGGTCTCGGCCTGGGTATTTCCGGTGAACAGGCTGAGCCGTCTTCCATCGGCATCGGCAGCCTGAATGGACACCAGCTTGTAGCCGTAGCTCGGCGTTGCGATCACGCTGACCTGATCTCCCACATTGGCCTTATCCTGAACGGTGAGGCTGCCCTCTCCCTCAATCTGAGTGGAGATGGTGTAGTCGATCTCGGCGTATTCCACCGTTACTGTCACGTCGCTGGAGGGAACATTGAAGCTCAGGCTCTGGGTGCCGTCCAGAACATCCACCATGGCGGTGGTGTTCTCATATCTGGCAGCGCCGCTAAAGTCCGTTGCCTCGGCATCCAGAATCTCATAGGAGATGCTGCTGACATAGTAGCCTGCGTCGGGCGTGACTTCCACGGTAACTTCATCCTTGTACAGAGCGGTGATCTCGTTTTCAATCTTGCCGTTCATCAGGATGGTGCCGTGCTCCTCGCCGGAAACGGTCTTATTGACGGTGTACGCCAGCTTCTCAAAGGAAGCGGTAATGACCACGTCGGCGGCGGGCATGGTGAAGTGGTAGACGCCGTCCTTCTCGGTTACGTTGCAGGACTTGGTGCCATCGGCATAAGTGACGGACACATCCTTGAGGCCATAGCCACGGAAGGTCTTTACCGTGAATGCGACCTCGTCGCCCACGGCGCCCTCGCCGTTCTGAGGATTGTTGTGCAGGAAGCCGTGTACGTCATCGTAGGCAAAGCTGCCGCCTACAAGCGCCACATAGCCCTGATTTTCCTCGCTCAGGGTCTCAATGACCACGTCCACATTGGCCGAGGAGATGCCGGGATAGAAGGTCGCGCTGTTGCCGGTTTCCACATCAATGCCGTATACGTTGGCCTCGTACTCGATGGCAACGGTCACGTCATAAGAAACCATGGCAAAGGCAAAGCTGTTGATATCGGGATCCTGATCCACGATGTTGGCAATGGTGCCATTGGGCAGCTCATAAGTGGCGGTGATGTTCTTGACGACATAGCCGTCGGCAGGCGTCACAGTCACTCTGGCCTCGTCGCCCTGGGCGACCATGAGGTTGTCGGTCACATAACCGTTGATGGTGTATTCGCCGCCCTCCGGCAGATTCTCAGTCACGGTGACCTTGTAGTCCTTGGCTGCAGTATAGACGTCGATGTACACGTTCTCGGCAGGCATGGTGAATGCATAAACTCTGAACTCACATTCGTTGCCGTCACCATCGGGGGTCGTGCCCATGTTCATCAGGGCAGGCTGGATTGCCTTGCCGGACTCGGTGACAATGGCCACGCCGGTGATGGACCAGTCATACTCCGCCATGACGGCGAACTGAACCTGGGCGTCCGTCTCGGCGTTGAGGACACCGCCGTTGAGCAGATCCACCAGATTGCCGGCCAGGTTTTCATGGGTCGTTGCGCCGAAGCGCTCCAGATGATCGCTCAGTCCGGCCTGCACGCTGAAGGTATCCGCCTGATAAACGGCCTTCAGATACAGGTTCTCACGCACATAGGGCATATGGGCGTCGCCGGCGGGCATGGTTTCCACATTGTCTGTGGTAGCCAGATTATCCCAGCCTGCAAAGGTGTAGCCGGCGGGCGCATCCGGTGCAAAATAGGGAGCCTCTTCGCCGGAAGCCACCGTCTCGATCTTCAGCAGGGTGTTGTCTGCATCCACGTAGGTGACGGTGTAGGCGTTCTGCGCTTCCTGCGCGTAGATCATTACGTCTTCGGCAGGCATGGTGAAGTGGTACTCCGGTTCACCCGCCACCAGCTTCATCTCCACGGGCACATACAGGCCGGAGAGGGTCTTGACATAGACGTTATTCAGCGCGTAGTCCTCACTGCTGGAGGAGATGGTGAACGCCACATCGGTACCGGCGCCAGCCTTAACGTCTGCCGTGGTAATGGACAGATGGGGTGCATCGTCCGTGTTCTGGAATACGGAGAATACATTCTGAGCAGTCAGCACATGGATCACCACGTCACTGTCCGGCATGGTGAAGCTGTAGGTGCCGTCGGCAGCCGGTGTCAGCACGGTGGTGATGATGGCAGCGCCCTGGTTGTGCGTTGTATAGACCATTTCAATGGCATGGTCCTCTGCGGGCGTTACCGTGAAGCTGATCTCCGTGCCAACTTCCACGTTGCTCCGGGAAGCGGGATCCACAGTGGCATTCACGCTCTCGGAGGTTACGTTATGCCGGTTGGTCTGCCATACGGCAGTGTAGATCACGTTGTCGGTGACCGCAGGCGTCTCAGCGCCGGCAGCGACCTGAACGGTGCCGTTCTGCCAGTACAGGAAGGTCTTGCCCTCCGCCGTGGGTGCCGCAGGCGCCGTCACGGTCTGGTTGAACTCCACGGTCTCATAGCCGTAGATATGGCCGTCATCGTTCACAAAGCGAACCACATAAGCGTCGCTTGCCCACTTGGCGGTAAACTGCGCGTCAGCAGTCACGGTGTAGCTGGCGCCGTCCTTGTAGACGAAGCCGGTCGCCGCGTCTTCCCAACCGATGAAAGTATAGCCGGTCTTTGCCGGTGCATCGGGCAGGGTGATCTCTGCGGCGTAGAGCACATCGGAAACCGGAGCCGGTGCAGGCGTGCCGCCGTCGGGATCAAAGCTTACCATGTAGGTGTCGTCCGTCCACTGCGCCACAAACACGATGGTATCGTCATCCGTCTCGGAAATCAGATATTCCTGACCGGGCTGAAGAACCACATTGCCCCGCTTCCAACCGGTAAAGGTCTTACCGGCCTTGGTGGGAGCCAGCTCCGGCGCATTGACGCTTTCACCCTTGGTGGCAATCTCAGCATCATAGAGCTCGCCGCCCTCGTCATAGAGGAACTTTACATAAGCCTTGCCGGCAGGGATCTTCTCCAGCTCCACCAGCACGGCCACGTCGGAGGCAGGCATTTCGAAGATGTAGAGGTAATTCTCGTCACCCATGGGCAGCAGGGAATCCTTGATCGGGAGCAGCTCGTTGCTCACGCCTGCAGCAGAGACAGCCTTCAGAACGTAGCCCTCGGGCACGGTGATGGCAACATAGGCCGTCTCGCCGAGGAAGTATGTGTTCTTGTTTGCGATGGCGACATTGTCAAGCTCGCCGTCGTCGCTCTCCACAAAGATACGGACATCGTACTGCGCCTCGTCAATGAGGGTCGCGCGGTAGTTTTGATCCGCTTCGACGGTGAAGCTGTCGCCCTCGTAAAGATAAGTGTTGTTCTCTGCGTCAACCCAGACATATTCGGCATCATCTCTGCCCTGCTCGTAGTCGGGAGCGGTCAGCTCTGTGCCTTCTTTCTCAATGAAGAGATCGACCAAATTGCCGTTTTCATCAAAGAACTTGACAGTGTATTCCACGTTGTTCTTCGCCCAAACAGCGGTGAAGGTCATGTCGCTCTTCACGGTGAACGCAGTGTTTGCAAGGTAGTAAGCGCCGTTCTGCGCGCACTGCCATGCAACAAAGGTGTAGCCCTCCTGCTCCGGCGCTTCCAGCGTGACAAGCTCCGTGCCATAGGCAATGTCGGTAACGGTCTCATAGTCCGTGTAGGTCACGGTATAGGAGATGTCCTCCCAAACCGCTTCAAAGGTCATGTCTCTTGCGTCGCTGGCAATTACGACGAAGTCTTTCACGCCCGTGTTGGAATAGGTATTCTCACCATATTTCCAGCCCACAAAGGTCTTACCCTCGCAGACAGGATCCGTGGCGGGGATAGTGGCGTCCTGCCCGTCATAGGCAAGGAATGCGTCATACAGTTCGCCGTCGTTCACAAAGCGGACAAGGCAGCTCAGCTCCTGATCTTCCTCCCAAACGGCAGTCAGCAGGACATCGTCTGCGGGCATGGCGTACTTGGCGCCTGCCGGATGCATGTAGCCGCTCTCGTCGAGCCAACCCTTAAAGACATAGCCCGGAAGCATGGGCTCGCCCAGGGTGACGGTCTCGCCGTAGGTCACATCCGCCACAACGTAGGTGGGCATATTCAGGGTGTCGTTATTAAAGAATTCCACAAACGTGCCGTCAGGCAGCGTGAGGATGCACTTGTACTCCGAGGCGTCGGCTTCTTCGCCGCGGTAGTAGGTCAGATCGTAGGTATTGATCTCGAAGACGGCCTCATAAGTCTCGTCTGCGTAGATCGGATCGAATTCCGCACCGGCAGGATACTCGGTACCGGTGGACAGCGCTTTCCAGCCCAGGAAAGTGTAGCCTTCCTTCACCGGCTGAGTGGGCGCCGTGGGAATTTCGCCGGAGAGGATGTACTCGAAGGCATAAACCGCATCATCCACAAGGAACTTGGCAGTGTTGCGGTTGGCCTGCTCCACGACCTGCACCGTGACAGCTCCCGCGGGCATCACAAAGGTGTAGCCGTTGGTATCGGGAACGTCATAGGGATCGTTGTCGGGCAGCTCGGTGATGGGAACGGGAACCATTTCGCCTGCAGCATTCTGATAGTACACACAGACATACCAGGTCTCGAAGCCCACCAGTGCAAAGGTGCCGATGGTGATCACGTCGCCCACACTCGCCTCAGCGCTCTCGGGCAGGACGTTCAAAGATACATGGGCGGAGGGAATCAGAGTAATGGGGTACTTGACTGCCTCATAGACGGGGTGGTAGGTCATATCCTGGGTGGCAACGGTGGTGTCATCCAGCAGATTGCCGTTCTCGTCCTGCCAGCCGACGAAGGTGTAGCCTTCCTTGGCCGGTGCCACGGGGCCGACACCGATCAGCTCGTTTTCCATGATGAAGCGGGCATCCATCAGGTAGCCCTCTTCGGAGCGGAACAGGATGGTATAGGTCTCAGGAACGACCGCCGTAAAGACGATGTCGCTTCTGACAGTGATGTAGTCCGTGCTGACGAGCTCACCGACCGCAAGGCCGTCCACGTCGCCGGAGGTCAGCTCCCACTTCGCGTCGGGATACAGGGAGTATTCCTTATCCGCGATGAAGAACTCGGCGCCGTTGATGGCAGCCTGCTCGACCAGATAGACATTTTCCAGCGAGCCGTCCGGATGGCAGAACTTGACCGTCCAGTACTCGGTGTCCGCAGCAAAGACGGGAAGGAGATACAGGTCGGAAGCGACGCTGAGGCGCTGCAATTCGCCCACCAGGAAGAACTGGCCGTCGTCGCCGTTCCAGCCGAGGAACTTCATGCCGTCGGGAACCTCGCCCTCATAGTCGGGAACCTCAAACCAGTCACCGTAGGCAACGGTCAGGTCGTCGTTCGGGGCGCTGTTGGAGTCAAAGTAAAGGTGGTATTCGTTTGCCGTATAGGCAGCCTCGATCACCGTGTCCGCGGTGATCGCCGCGTCGGTATCGGCATCCCACTGGCCGGTGTAGCCGTACTTTTCGGGAACTGCCGGAACCTCAGGCAGCGTCTCGCCGTCGCGGACGGCGTACTGCGCGACCTGATAGCCGTTTGCCATGAAGGTCACGGTAAACAGGGCGGGAGCCTTGACGGTAAAGGTGGTGTCGCCGGTGACGGGAACCACATCGCCCGCGTCATATTCGTCATTGCCCAGCGTCCATGTCGCGTCGGCATAGGGCGCATAGGTCGGCAGAGCGACTGCAGCGTCGGAGGTCTTTTCGACCAGTGCGACGTCATACAGGTAGCCGTCCTCGCCCATGAACTTGACCGTCCAATACTCGGTGTTGTTCTCGAAGAGCGGGGTCACGACCAGCGGGTTGGTGTTCTTCATGAGGTAGCTCAGACCGGGCACATACAGGTTGCCATCCTTGCCGCGCCAGGCGAGGAAGCTCTGACCGTCGGGAACATCCCATGTGTAGTCAATGGGTCTGAAGTAACGGCCGAAGTCGACCGGCTGAACGCTCACGGTCGTCGCCTGATCCTCTGTGAGGCGGTACTGGATGTAGCAGGTCACTGCCTTATATTCCGCCGTCACGGTCAAATCGCCGGTGATGGGCTGGGTCAGGTCGGTGTCCCACTTGCCGGTGTACCCGTAGGTTTCGGGAATCGCCGGAATCTCAGGCAGCGTCTCACCGCCGCGGACGGTGTACTGCGCGACCTGATAGCCGTTAGCCTTGAAGGTGACGGTGTACTGCGCGGGAGCTTTGACGGTGAAGGTGGTGTCGCCGGTGACGGGAACCACATCGCCCGCGTCATATTCGTCATTGCCCAGCGTCCAGGTTGCATCGGGATAGGGTTCATAGGTCGGCATGGTGACGGCAGCATCCTCGGTCTTCTCGACAAGCGCAACATCATACAAATCGCCGTCTTCACCAACGAACTTGACCGTCCAGACTTCCGTGTCGCCCTCAAAAACAGGTTT
>JAQYBZ010000132.1 GCA_029003235.1 Bacillota bacterium | reverse complement strand
GCGCTGCTGGGGCGTGTTTCGGCACAGTCAACCCCCTTGGAGCCGACCAAGCCCCGGAGGCAGGAAGTCGCTGCTTCGCAGACCGAGCAAACGTCCCCCAGTGAACCGATGCCGCAGACAAATGAGCCTGCAATCGGCGGGGAAGTTGCCGGCGGGCTATCTGAAGAACCTCAAGCACCGACACAACCGGGAGCGCAGAACGGGGGTTTCTGGGCGTTTCTGGACGACCTGAAGCAGGAACTGCGCCCCGATGGCGATGGGGCGTGTCCGGTACAAAACCGGGAGCCTGTGCCGCGGAAAACGGACAGGCAGCCGCCGGTGCCACACAGCGCAGAACCCGTGCAGACCCGCCCGACACAGAACGGGGGAGGTGCAACGGCTTCCGAAGACCGGCAGGCATATCCCACGCCTCACACAGCTACGCCGCCCCGAACGCAGGATCGAACGGCGCAGGAGCCAAAGCCGCCGGAAAGACGGGAAGCGCCGCATCATCCGGCGCAAGCGGAACCCCAGAGCAGCCGGAGACAGCAGATCAGGCGTCAGCCCGGGGCGCTGTCGGTGGAGGAACTGTTGGCAGCCGCCGTACCGGCAGAGCTGGCCGCAGGCGCTCACGCCGCAGTGTCGGCACAGCGGATGCCGCCCAAAACGGAGACGGGTTCCCACAGTCAGAGACGGCACAGCGCGGCGGCCGGGACGCAGAACAAATCAGCCCCGGCGTCGGAAGAACCGGACAGGGGAGAAAGAAACAGCCGACCGGAAGCTGCGGCGGCTGGCCGGACGCCGCCAAAAGGATCCCAGCCGCGCAGGGTGCAAGGCACACGCCAAAGCCCCGCGCTGGAGGCACCATCCAATTTCTCCGGGATCCGCAGCAGCTTTGACAAGGTGCCGCCGTTGCAGGAGCACGCGGTGCTCCACCCGGAGGAAGCCTACAAAAAATACGGCAAGCAGCTTGGAGCGACAGGCTCCAGACTGATCTTCCTTTGTTTTCTCACGCTTGTTGGGGTGTTTCTCACCCTCTATGCCGCTCTGGGCTGGCATTTCCTGCCTGAGGCGCTGACGGCCAGAGTTCTGGCCTATACGCTGCTGGTGCTGATGCTGCTTTCGGCGGCCCTGTGCCTGGATCTGTTTGCCGACACTCTGCGCGCCTTGGGACGGATGCGGCTGGAGCTCAACGGACTGCTGCTTCTGGCGGCGGCTGCCGTGGCCGTGGACACCTTTTTCGCAGCGGCGGAGGGGCGCGTGCCCTTCTGCGCGGCCGTGCAGTTTTTGCTGATTTTTGCCCTGTGGGGCAAGTATGCCCGGTGTATGTCCATGATGACAGCCACCCGAACCCTGCGGGGCATGGATGACCCCGTGGGCATCGTGGAGGTGCAGGATGTGACCCGCGGCAGACGGGGACTCTCCCGCGCCCAGGGCTCGGTGGAGCAGTTTATGAGCAAATTTACCACGGACAATCCCGGCGATGCCGTTATGCGCGTCTATGCGCCGCTGGCTGCGGTAGTCTCTTTTGCGGGAGCGCTGATCCTCAGCCTGACGGGACACGGCAGCTTCCCGTGGATGCTGTCTTTGATGCTCATAGGCAGCGTGCCGCTGGTGGGACTGCTGGGCTATCCCAGACTGTTCCACTGCCTGTGCAAGCGCCTTTCCGCGTCGGGTGCCGCCGTCTGCGGCTGGTACGGCGCCGAGGTTTTCGGCGGTGAGCACAGTATTCTTCTGGAGGATGACGACTTGTTTCCTCCCGGCAGTGTGAAGCTCAACGGAATGAAGGTCTATCACGGTGATATTGACCGTACCATCAGCTACGTTGCTGCTGCCACGGAGCTGTGCGGCAGCGCCATGCACCGGCTGTTCAACGATCTGCTGGAGAGCCGCAACGGGCGGCACTACCGGATGAGCAGACACCGCTTTTACGAGGGCGGCGGTCTGGGCGCGGAGATTTCCGGCGACATACTGCTGCTTGGCTCCTATGCCTTTATGAAGCGCATGGGCGTACACATGGAGGGCTGCGCCAAGCTGCGGCAGGCTGTGTATGCTTCGGTCAACGGGGAACTGGCTGCCGTGTTTGCGGTAAAGTACCAGCCATCGGACGCCGTGCGCAAGGGACTGGCCGCCATTTCCCACAACCACCACTTTAAGCCGATTCTGGCCACGAGAGATTTTCTGGTGACGCCTGAATTTCTGAAGGAAAAGTACCAGATCTCTGTGTCCAACTTCACATATCCTTCCACCAAGGAGCGCATCCGTCTGTCTGAGGCCGAATTCAAAAAGGGTGCGGAGCAGGGGGCGCTGCTGAGCGGGAATTCCTTCGGCGCTTTTGCTGAGGCCGCTGCCGGAGGCCGGGTGCTGAAGAGCGCCACCCTGTGCAGTGTGGCGCTGTCGGTGATCAGCGGTGTGCTGAGTTTGGCGCTGATGCTGGCGCTGGCCTTTTTCGGCTCTGCCGAGGCCGCCAACGCCGTCAATGTGCTGCTGTATCTGGCCGGATGGAGTATTCCGGCGCTGCTGCTCACAGGCTGGACCCGCCATTATTGAGCAAACGGAGGAAAATCTCAGTAAATTCCAGAAATGTCATTGCAATCTGAATAAAAGTTGTATATAATAGACCCGATTGTGGCATGGAGAACTGCCGCTGCAGCATCCGGCTTGGACAGGTGCTGTAATGAAAGGAGAAACACGAATATGTACACTGCCAAGGACATCCGCAATATTGCGCTGCTTGGACACGGCGGAGACGGCAAATCCGCCCTGTGTGAAAGCATGCTCTTCTGCACCAAGGCCATTACCCGTCTGGGCAAACGCGCCGACGGCACCACGGTCTCCGACTTCGACGATGAAGAGAAGAAGAGACAGTATTCCATTAAGACCTCTGTGATCCCTGTGGAATATGACGGCTGCAAGATCAACGTGCTGGACAACCCCGGCTATTTTGACTTCGCCGGCGAAGTGGTACAGTCCCTGCGCGTGGCCGATGCCGGTGTGATCTGCCTGACTGCCAAGTCCGGTATTGCCGTCGGCACCGAAAAGGGCTGGAAGTCCCTGAAGGACGCAGAGCTGCCCGCCATGTTCTACATTTCCAAGCTGGACGAGGAGCACGCCAACTACTTTGCGGTTCTGGATGCCCTGCGTTCCACTTTCGGCGCTTCCGTCATTCCCTTTACTTTCCCCATCCTCAAGGGTGAGCAGGCCGTAGGCGTGGTTGACCTCATCGCCAAGAAGGCCTATGACGTCAATGGCAAGAAGATCGACCTTCCCGCCGAGGACGCCGACCGCATCGAGGAGTACATGATGGAACTCAATGAGCAGGTCGCCGAGACCGACGAGGCGCTGATGGAGAAGTTCTTTGCGGAAGAGCCTTTCACCGAGGAAGAGCTTGCCGCGGGTATCCGCAACGGCATTCTGCAGAGATCGGTCACGCCCGTGTTCTGCGGCTGCGCCATGAACGGACTCGGCACGCTGCCTCTGCTGGCCAACCTGTCCAAATTTGCCCCCAGCCCTCTGGAGGGCAAGCCCATGGTAGCGGTGGACGAGGAGGGCAACGAGTCCGAAGTCAAGCTCAATCCCACGGGCAGCCCCATGGCCTTTGTGTTTAACACCGTGGCTGACCAGTACGGAAAGAACTCCTACTTCAAGGTCATTTCCGGCGACATCGAGGATACCCTGACCGTGGTCAACGCCCGCACCGGCGACAATGAAAAGCTGGGCAACACCTTCTTCCCCAAGGGCAAGGACAACACCAAGACCGCCAAGGTCTGCTGCGGCGACATCGGCGTGTTCACCAAGCTGGCCTCCGTCCGCACCGGCGACACCCTGGGTCTGGCCGGAAAGACCGTATCTATGAAGCCCATGGAGTACGCAGAGCCCTGCTACCGTATGGCCATTTACGCCAAGACCAAGGGTCAGGAAGACAAGGTGGCCGCAGGTCTGGCAAAGCTCAACGAGGAGGACGCCTCCTTTACCTACAGCAACGATCCGGAGACCAAGGAAATGATTATCGCGGGTGTATGCGACATCCACCTGAGCGTCATCATTGCCAAGCTCCAGAGCAAGTATAAAGTGGAAGCCGAGCTGCGCCCGGCCAAGATCGCCTACCGCGAGACCATCAAGAAGAAGGTGGAGATCCACGGCCGTCACAAGAAACAGTCCGGCGGCCATGGCCAGTTTGGCGATGTCTATATCCGCTTTGAGCCCCAGAGCGAGAGCGAAGATATGATTTTTGCCGACGAGACCGTGGGCGGCTGCGTACCCAAGAACTTCATCCCCTCGGTAGAAAAAGGCCTGCGTAACTGCATCGGCAAGGGCGTTCTGGCCGGTTATCCCGTGGTGTTCCTGAAGTCCACTCTGTACTTTGGTTCCTACCACCCGGTGGACTCCTCCGATATGGCGTTCCAGACGGCTGCCGGTATCGCGTTCAAGGAAGGTCTGCCTACGGCCGCTCCCACCATTCTGGAGCCTATCGGCGAGCTGAAGGTCTATGTCCCCGATGCCAACATGGGCGACATTATCGGCGATCTGAACAAGCGCCGCGGCAGAGTCATGGGCATGAACCCCTGCGGCGCCGGTGAGCAGGTGGTCGAGGCGGAAGTTCCCATGGGTGAAATGAGCTCTTACGCCATTGATCTGCGCTCCATGACCCAGGGCAGAGGCTCCTACTCTCTCAAGTTTGTCCGCTACGAGGAAGTTCCCCAGATGAATCAGGCCAAGATCATCGAGGACGCCAAGAAGGACGAGGAAGAAAAGGGCTGATCCCCGGTTTCAGAGCCGGGACAGAAGCACAAAAACAACAGCGCCGCCCCTGTGGAAGCAATGCGCTTCCGCAAGGGCGGCGTTTTCTGCTTGATTCTTTTGATGGCCGGAAGAAACACTGCCTGCAGCCGCACACAGCGGCCGGAAGACTGCCGTCTGCTTTTGCCGGCCTCAGCCCATGGCGTTCATACCGCTTGGCCGCTGGCTTCCAGACAGGCGGCAAAGTTTCGCTGGGCACGCGGCCAGTTTACCACGCGGAACCAGTCATCCACATAGTCTCCGCGCAGGTTGTAGTGTTTGAGATAGTAGGCGTGCTCCCACACATCCACGGCGAGGATGGGGCACAGCCCATGCTCCAGTGGGGTGTTCTGATTGGGACTGGTGACAATACGCAGCCGCCCGCCGGCTTCCACCAGCCAAGCATAGCCGGAGCCGAATACGGACAGGGCAGCTTTTTTGAAAATCTCCTGAAAGCGGGAGAAGCTGCCGAAATCCCGGTCAATGGCCGTCAGCAGGGCGCCGTCCGGCGCTGCCACGCCGGGCTTTGCCAGAAGGTCGAAGTAGAAGCGGTGGTTATAGACGCCTCCGGCGTTGTTGCGCAGGGCGGTTTGCAGTTCCTCCGGAAGCTGGGACGCGGTCTGGATCAGTTCGGGTAAAGACCGCTTTTGCAGCCACGGACGGTTCTGTAAAAGAACGTTGAGATTGTCAATATAGGTTTGCAGATGCCGGTCATGATGCAGCATCATGGTTTTCTCGTCAATATATGGCTCCAGCCCGTTGTAGGGATAGGGAAGGGGCAGATTGACAAAGGGATAGCAGGCGTTTTCCACGCAATCACCTCAAAAGCATTGGTAGTAGATTGTATGAAAGCCCACAGAAGAATATTTTGGAGAATCCGCCGCCTTGGAAACGGTCTGTCAGACCAGCTCCTCCCGGTCGAGATAGGCAAAGATACCAATCAGTCCGGGAAAAATCAGCCCGATAAACAGGGTGATGGGTACGGAGACGGGGAAATAAAGCACCTGTGCCGCCAGAACAGCAATCATCAGTACCAGCGCCACCAGCGTCCGTCCCATGCGCACGGCTGCGTGCTGGAGGGCGCGGCGAAAAATCCCGTCCCCCGGCGCTTCCACCGTCATGGGAAACAGGTGGAGCAGAACGCCCCAGAAAAACAGCAGTGCCAGGGCGGAAATGGCGGTCAGAGGCGCAAAAAGATAACTCTGGGCGGTCAGGGAGCCGTAGTACCACACAGCGACGCCCAGAACGGTGGTGCCTGCCAGACCCAGCAGACCCCATCCCAGAGCGCGGCTGAAGCAGGCGCGGAAGGTGGAAAAGTAGCTCTTCACAGCGGGAAATTCTCCGTCTTCTCCCCGCGCCAGTTCTCCGATACAGTGGCTCAGCGCCGCCAGCGCCGGCCCCACGGTGAACAGCGGCAGGCAGGTGAGCAGACAGACCACGTTGAGCTTGCACAGCTCCCAGAGATCTTCCCGCAGAACGTCGATAAAACGGGTGAATATTCTCGGATGCTGCTTTTGCGGCTCCTGGTTTTGCGGCT
>JAQYBZ010000131.1 GCA_029003235.1 Bacillota bacterium | reverse complement strand
CGTTCGCTTGCCTCAGCGATCCTCAAGCCCGGATTTGCCCTCTTTCTCAAACCGAAGTGTCCAGCTCCGGGCCGGTTGGTAACTGACCTGGTATTTCAGCGCGATTTCTCCGTAATTCTTTCCCGATGCAATACAGGTCTTTGCTATCCCTTACCTTTTCTTCCGCATTTTTTCTGTTTTTGTGGCATACAAATACTCCCTCCATGATGACAGTGTTTTATTTCACTGTCTCTCATAGAGGGAGCATATCAGAGCAGACGACTGTGGCTGTAACTGGCTTATGAACATCCGCCTTTTCCTGTGCCGGGTTGTACTTTATAAGGGCGTTCCTGTGACTGCTTTTGTGCCGCGGCGACAGGAAGCGGCTCAGATACAGCTTTCCCCGGATACCCGCTGAGGGTGTCCGGGGAAAGCGGCGTTTTGTCCGGAAAACCTGCGCTTATTCCGCCTCCGGCAGGGGCTTTTTCCGGCGGTTCATGAGCAGAGCGGCCAATACGGCGGTGACGCCGCCGGTGAGCTTGCCTGCGATCATGGGCACCAGCATCTGGGGGGCGAAGCCCGCCGTAAAGCCCAGATGGTCGCCGAAGACAAAGGAGGCGGACACGGCGAAGGCGATGTTCAGCACCTTGCCCCGGTCGTCCATGTCCCGGATCATGTGGAACATGGGAATGGAATTGGCAAGGCTGGCCACCATTCCGGCAGCGGCCACGTCGTTCATGCCCAGAAGGGAGCCCAGCTTCATCAGGGGCTTGCGGAAGACCTTGGTGATGACATACACCAGAGGCAAAGCGCCTGCCAGCACAATGGCGATCTGTCCCACGGTCTGGAACCCGTCGGTGATGGGCGCCATGCCGGGAATGACGGCGAAGCCTGTCAGCGCCTCGATGATGGCGGCGGCCAGACCCACGGTGATGACGCCCACCACAATCTTTCCGAAGACCGTAAAGCCCTTGATCATGGCGCTCTCCTTCAGCCACAGTCCAAGGGCGATGAGCAGGGCGAACAGGGCGATGGGAATGAGATTTTTCAGCACGAACACCACGGGAAAGCCTGCGCAGACGCCGCCCACAAAGGCGCCCAGGGGAATGGTGACCACGCCCGCCAGCACGCCCCGCGCCAGATAGGGACGATCCTCCGGTGTGAGGATGCCCAGCGCCACGGGGATGGTGAACACGATGGTCACGCCCAGCATGGCGGCCACAATGGTGCCGCCGAACAGTCCTGCGGCCTCCGACCCGGCCAGCTCCGCCGCAAGGGTTGCGCCGCCCATGTCGTTGGCCAGAATGGAGCCGGCAAACATGGCGGGATCGGCGCCCAGAAAACTGTAGACAGGAACGAGAACGGGCTTGAGTACCTTGGCCAGCACCGGGGCAAGGCTGATGATGCCCAGCATGGCCATGGCCAGAGAGCCCATGGCCAGAATCCCGTTTTCAAATTCCTTTCCCAGCCCGAAGCGACTGCCGAAAATTCGATCCAGTGCGCCCAGTACCATGAACGCTGCCATAATATAAATAATGATTTCACTGGCTGACATACGATTGCCTCCGTTTTGCTGTTGGTATGGGAAAGCTGCCGGATCGGCGGCTGCCCGAACCTTAAGGGGCGCCGCCGGTGGGCGCGTCGTGGAAAAAACCGGCGCGGTCGAGGATACCTACAATGGCTGCGTCGGCAGGACAGCCGGGGGCGGCGGTGCGCGCCGCGCTTCCGAAGGCCAGCAGTACCTGCTCTCCCGTGCCCGCGCCTACGGTGTCCACGGCAATGACCACGCCCGTGTCGGTCTTTACGGCCTGCAGGATCTTGCCCGAAAGGCCGTCCAGCTTTTTGGTGGCCCAGACCGCGCCCAAAACGGTTCCCAGCTTCATGGCGCCTTTCCCTCCAGAATATCCCGGGCGAGGGGCGTCAGACGGGCGTTTTCCGGCACGGCCTGCCCGGCGGCAAGGCGCTGGCGCACGGCCTGCGCCGTCAGCACCCGCTTTTCCGCAGTGCCGCCCACAAAGCGCACGCCCATGCTTTTCAGATACCGCTCCCGCTCCAGCAGCTTCGCCCACAAAGGACGGTTTGCCGTGTGCTGAAAGGCGCGGTGGGCAAGGCCGTCCTCGTACAGATACACGGGCAAGCCCTGCAAAAGCGCCAGATACACCCGCTCGTCGGATATGTGCAGAAACTCCGAAACGCTCAGACTGCCTATGACCACGGCGTCATAGGGCGCCGAGCGGGTGTAGCGGAAGCCCAGCTCCGCCTTCGGCGCCGTGCCCAGCAGCAAGGCGGCGGGCAGCTCCGGCTGCAGGCGTTTGACCACCTCGTCGGCCAGTTGCTCCATCAGCGCCTCGTTCATGGCACAATCATGGCCAGATCGCCCCGGACAAAGCCGCAGGCGTTGGCCTCGTCAAAATCCAGATGGGCGTAGGTGGCAAACTTGTCGCTGACCCGGATCTCCACGTCCTGAAAGGTGACGGGACGCCGGGTAAAGGTGCGCAGAGACACCGACTGGCCGTTCTTTACGCCCCGCGCCGAGGCGGCTTCCGGGGTCATGTGGATGTGGCGCTTGGCCACAATGACGCCGGTGGACAGGCTGAGCTCTGCGCGATCGGTGCGCAGCACCAGACCGGGAGTGCCGGCGATGTCGCCGCTCAGGCGCACGCAGGGCTCCACGCCCAGCGCCACGCAGTCGGTCATGGACAGCTCCACCTGACAGTCCGGCCGTTCCGGCCCCAGCACCGCCACACGGTGCAGTTCTCCCTTTTTCCCCACCAGCGTGACCCGCTCCTGACACACGAACTGTCCCGGCTGGGACAGGGGGCGCTGGGGCGTCAGCCCGTGGCCGAACAGGGTCTGCGCTGCCTGGGCGTTCAGATGCACATGTCTGGCGGAGGCCTCCAGCTCAATAAACAGCCGCTGTCCCAGCAGCCGGGTGATACGTGCGGCCTCGTCCATGGTTCATTTCCTCCGTTCGTATTTTCCGGCTTTCAGCCGGATCATCAGAATCCAGAGCAGGCTGGACAGGCGGTTCATGGCCAGCATGATGTCCTCCCGTTCCGGCGCGCCGTCCGTGGTTCGGAAAGCGCGGTAGGCCGCCAGCTCCGTCTGCCGTGCCACCGTCCGCGCCCGGTTGAGGCGCAGCAGCAGTTCACTGTCGGAAAAGTCCGGCATGAAGTGGGGCTGGCCGAAGAATTTTTCCGGGTGGTGGCTCTGCTGGCGAAGCTGCTCGGCGCTCAGGCCGCACAGGCGGAAATCGGGCGCAAGGCGCTCGCCCAGCACGTCGCAGCGGATCATGCGGCGCACAAAGTCCAGCGCCTGCTGCAGCTCTCCCGTCAGCGGCTCCCAGCCCTCCTGCCGGGCAAGGCTGCCGCACAGCAGCAGCTCCGCCTCCAGCGCGTCGATCATTCCCCGAAAGGCGATGCGGGGGTGATCCTTGCACACCAGCACGTTCCCCGTCAGATGGGTCATATGCTCCGGCTTTTCCGTCAGTACGCCGCCGAAGACCGTGGTATAGGTCTGGCGGGCGCCCGGCTGCTGCTGCAGAATCTCCACATGATTGGTACTCAGCCACTCCCTTGCGGCAGGGGTCAGCTTATCGTCGGGCTGAAGATAGAAGACCTGCTTTCCGTCCTTTACCCGAAGGCAGGCGCGGGCGGCCTCCTCGGTGTAAAGCGCCATCAGACTTCCTCAGCCGGAAGCTCGCGCCCCTTGGGCAGAATGGCGTCTACCTCGGCGTGGGGGCGGGGAATCACATGCACGGAAATCAGCTCACCCACCTTTTCCGCTGCTGCCGCGCCCGCGTCGGTGGCGGATTTCACCGCGCCCACGTCGCCGCGCACCATGACGGTCACCAGACCGCCGCCTACCTGCTCCTTGCCCACCAACTGCACGTTGGCGGCCTTTACCATGGCGTCGGCGGCCTCAATGGCGCCCACCAGACCCTTGGTTTCGATCATGCCCAAAGCGTTTGTATTCACCATAATTCCATTTCTCCTCAAAGCAGTTTTTTCATGATTTTTTCAGTCAACCGCCGCAGCGTTTCTTCGCTGACGGCAAAGTCCCCGTCAGTAGTATGCCCCGCGTTTTCCGGCATATCCCGCACCCCGGCGGCCACCCGGCGGATGTTGATGAGATCCAGCGGACCGATGTTGTTGGACGAAGAGCTGCCGCCCACTGCGCCGCAGCCCAGGGTCAGCGCCGGAAACAGGTTGGTGGTGGCGCCGATGCCCCCCGTAGCGCCGGGGGCGTTGACCAGAAAACGGGACACGGGCACCCGCAGGGCGAAGCGGCGGATCACCGCGTCGTCGGTGCAGTGCATCACAAAGGTGTGGCCGCTGCCCTCGTTTTCCAGCACCTGACAGACCTTTTCCAGCACCGTGTCCTCGTCCGGCTCTACGAACAGCGCCAGAATGGGGCACAGCTTTTCCCGGGAGTAGGGACGGGTGGGACCGGCCTGGGTCTCCTTGGCCACCAGCACTCTGGCGGTTTCGGGCACGCCGGTGAGCCCCGCCATACGGGCGATCTGACAGGCGGTCTTGCCCACGATTTTGGGGTTGATGGTGCCGTTGGGGCGCAGCAGCAGTGCGGCCACCTGCGCCGCCTCGTCGGCGGACAGGAAATAGCCCCCCTGCGCCTTCAATTCCGCGTGTACCCGGCTTTCAATGGGCGCTTCGAGAATGATGCTCTGCTCCGAAGCGCACACCGTGCCGTTGTCAAAGGTCTTGGAGGCGATGATCTGCGCCACGGCTCTGGGAATGTCTGCGGACTTGTGGATATAGGCCGGGCCGTTGCCCGCGCCGACGCCGATGGCCGGTTTGCCGGAGGAATAGGCGGCGCGAACCATGCCCGATCCGCCGGTGGCCAGAATCAGACGTACCGCCGGATGGTGCATCAGCTCCTGCAGCGCCTCCTGGGTGGGCGGATCGATGCAGCCCACGGCGCCGGCGGGACAGCCGGCCGCCGCAACGGCCTGCTGCAGAAGCTCCACCGTGCGGACGGTACATTCCCGGGCGTTGGGGTGGGGGGAGAAGACCACGGTGTTGCCGCCCTTGAGGGCGATCATCGTCTTGTAGATCACCGTGGACGTGGGATTGGTGGAGGGCACCAGCGCCGCGATGACGCCTACGGGCACGCCCACGTCCATGGTGCGCCGCGCCTTATCCTCCCGCAGAATCCCGATGGTTTTCATGCCCCGGATGGCGTCGTAGACCGTCCGGGCGGCGAACAGGTTTTTGGCCGTTTTGTCCGGCACGTTGCCGAAGCCCGTCTCCCGGCAGGCCAGCTCCGCCAGCTCGGCGGCGTGGTCTGCGCCCGCCCGGCTGACGGCCTCCACAATGCGGTCGATCTGCCCCTGATCAAAGCCCTTCAGGGTCTGCCAGGCCTCATCCGCCCGGCTGACAAGACAGCGTACCTGCTGCCGGGAGCGTAAATCCTTATCCAGTTCCATTGCTTCCTCCTTTTGGTGACTGCGCCACGGCCATGACCGCTGCGGCAAAGGCGTCGCAGGCCGCCTGACAGGCCGATTGGCTGCCGGTGAGCAGCCCGCCGGCGAAATTGGTCTCCGACGGGGGCGCAAAAAATTCCGTCATGGTCACCTCCGCCGCCTTGAGTGCCGCGTCCAGCCCCATGACGGCCTCGGCAGGGGGCGCGATGAGATAGGCCAGCGCCTGTCCCTGCCGGATGTGTGCCAGCCGGGACAGATAGCTGCCCGTGCGGGACACGCAGTGAGCCAGATAGACGATGTCCTGTTCTTCGTTGGCGGCGCGAAAGCCCACGGTTTGCAGGATCCTCCGGGCGGCCTGCAGGCCGCTTTGCACCTCGTCGGGGTTTTTCCCCGCCAGGATCCCGATGACTTCTCCCGCCAGACGGGTGCTGGCGTTGGCGGCTCCGGCGTAAAAGCTCCTGCCGTAGGCCACGGTCACGTCGGCGGCCTTGGTGGCCTCATCCAGCGCGATATAGGTTACGTCGTCGCAGTCGGTGGTGAGAATGCCCAGACTGCGGCGGTCTTTGGGCAGGGACAGGCGTGCCGCCAGATCCTCCGAGACGTTGGCGATCTGCTGCACGGCCAGCACCTGCACGGCAATGCGCGCGCCCGTCATGCTCTGGCCTGCCGCAGCGCCACGCCGGAGGCTTTTTTCTCCAGAATGGTCTCGATCAGCCCGGCAATGTGGGCGCCGGCCTCCACGGCGGGGGTACCCTGCCGGTGGATATTGGATACCACCGTCCGCGCCGATTCCGGCGTGCCGAACCGGGGGCGGTAGGTGAGATAGGCGGACATGGACTCGTTGGTTACCAGCCCCGGCCGCTCTCCCACCAGCATACATACCAGTTCTGCGCCGGTGAGCTCGCCGATGTGTTCCGATGCGCCCACCCGGCAGTACTGAATGAACAGGGTCTTGCCCAGGGGGATGCCGCGGGTCTGAAGCCCCTGCCGGATGGCGGCGGCGCAGTCCGGGGCGTTGGCCTCCACGGCCGCCGAGGACAGGCCGTCTCCAATGACCAGCACCACCTTCGGACGGTCGGGGAAGGTGCGCTGGATGACGGCGGCGTTTTCCTCGTCAAAGCGCCGCCCCAGATCGGGACGGGTCAGGTATTCGTCCTTGTCCTTGCATTTGGTCTTGACGAACACATAGTCGTTGTCCCGGTAAAAGCGCTCCGGCACCTGAGAGAACACGCTGTCCTGGGCGGCGGCGTGATCGGCGCGGAAGCGCAGCAGGGTTTCCGTGCGGTAGCGGGGGCCTGCCCGTCCCACGCCCAGCCGGGCGGGAGTCTTCTTTTTCAGCGCCAGAAAGGTCTGGGGATTTTTGGGGTTCTCCACCAGATACTGGCTGCGCAGGTCAATCTGGGTAATGTCCGGCAGGCAGCCGTCCTGCGCCGCCGTTCCGGCGCGCTCCGGGGCGGCGCTTTCCTTTGTTGGCGCCTGCGCCACCGGATGCCCCATTTCCCGCAGCATCTGCGCCACCAGCGATTGCAATTCATCCTTGTTCATCGGCTGCCCTCCTGCAAAAACACGGAGCCGTCTCCGGCTCTCGGCGTGAGATGTCCTCTAGCCACGAAGCCCATTTTTTCCAGCCACGCCTGAAATTCCGGAAGGGCCGTGCGGCCAAACAGCTCCCGCAGGGTGGCGGTCTCCCGGAAGCCCGTGGTCTGGTAATTGAGCATGATGTCATCCCCGTGGGGGATGCCCATAAAGTAGGTGCAGCCCGCCGCCGTCAGCAGGGTGCAGAGATTTTCAATGTCGTTCTGGTCGGCTTTCATGTGGTTGGTGTAGCAGGCGTCGCAGCCCATGGGCAGGCCGGACAGCTTGCCCATGAAGTGATCCTCCAGACCCGCCCGTATGACCTGCCGGGCGTCGTAGAGATACTCCGGGCCGATAAAGCCCACCACCGTATTGACCAGAAAGGGCTGATACCGCCGGGCAAAGCCGTAGCACCGGGCTTCCATGGTCACCTGATCGGCGCCGTGGTGCGCTTCGGAGGACAGCTCCGACCCCTGCCCGGTCTCAAAGTACATGACGTTGGGGCCGGTGGCGGTGCCCTCCTGCAGGGCAAGCTGCCGCGCCTGCTGCAGGGTGTCGCCGCTGAAGCCGAAGGCCTCGTTGCCCTTTTGGCTTCCGGCGATGGACTGGAAGATCAGGTCGGCCGGCGCGCCCTGGCGGATGGCCTCCATCTGGGCGGTGACGTGCGCCAGCACGCAGATCTGGGTGGGGATCTCCCATTTTTCCTTGATTTCCTCCAGCCGGTGCAGGACGCGCACCACGCTGTCCACGCTGTCGTTGACCGGGTTCAGACCCAGTACCGCGTCTCCCGCGCCCAGACTCAGCCCCTCGAACACGGAGGCGGTAATGCCCTCAATGTCGTCGGTGGTGTGGTTGGGCTGGAGCCGACACGAAAGGGTGCCGGGCAGGCCGATGGTGGTGTTGCAGTGGGCGGTGACGGGGATCTTCCGGGCGGCGTAGATCAGATCCAGATTGCCCATGAGCTTGGCCACCGCCGCAATCATCTCGGAGGTGAGGCCGCGGCTGAGCCTGCGGATGTCCCGGCCGGTGGTCTTTTCCGAAAGCAGCCAGTGGCGCAGCTCCGCCACTGTCCAGTTGCGCACGCCGGCATAGATTTTCTCGTTGATGTCGTCCTGAATGATGCGGGTGACCTCGTCGGACTCATAGGGAACCACGGGATTCTCCCGCAGATCGGCCAGAGTCAGGTTGGACAGCACCACCTTGGCGGCCACCCGTTCCTCGGCGGATTGGGCGGCCAGACCCGCCAGCCGGTCGCCGGATTTTTCCTCATTGGCCTTGGCCAGTACGTCCTTTACGTCCCGAAAGGCGTAGGTCTTGCCAAAAAGCAGTGTCTTGAGTATCAATAAAATGCACCTCTCATGTTAGAATCAGGGTTTTGACCACCACGGGCAGGACGGAGCCGTGCATGGCGGGCATGCCAATATCAAGATATGCGCCGGTTTGGAGGGAAATCCCGTCCAGACACACCACCGGCGTATGGGCGTCCAGACGGTAGGACAGCGCCTGCCCCAGCGCCTTGCCCATGTCATGGCGCACGGCGATAAGCAGGCCGTATCCGGCGGCAAGCTGGTCGGAAAAGCCCTCGGCAATGGCGTCGGCCAACTGGCAGATGCGGGAAAAGCGGGGATTTGCCTCCCCCCGCAGCGCCAGCACCACCTGGGTGCCGCCGCCCTCGGCCTGAAACCAGCGCAAACGCTGGCGCAGGGTCTGAGACAGGGTGGGAGAGCGTTCCTCTTCCTCGGTGACGGACAGCACCGGCAGATTCTTCATGGGAAAGACCGCGTCGTGGAAGTGAATGGTGCTGCCGGAGAGCTGGGTGCTGTGGCTGCCCGCCCCGATGACCGTGGCGCGGATGGTCTCGGCGCCGGTGATGTGGGGCGCTTTCATCAGTTGGGAGGCGGCAATGGCCTGTCCCAGCAGTACGCCGATGTCGCCGTAGGCGTCCCAGTCCGGCGGGGAATTGCCCATGACGTCGGCCACGCCGCCGGAGAAGGAAAGCACCGGCGTGCGCCGGCCGAGGCTGACCGTTTTATCCGTAATAAATTTCTCCAGCAGGGGCGTTTGGGGGGCAAGCCCCGCCGCCTGGATCAGCACGCCGCACAACAGGTTGACCACGGGCAGCAGCTCCTCCCGGCTGACCCCCTGTCCCACGGAAAGGGCGGTGAGTCCCTCCAGCACCGGGGAAATGTAGGTGATGACGTGTTCCGGCGAGAGCTTGATGAGCCGCCCGCCCACGTTGAGACAGCCGGTGTCCGCCACCTCGCCGTCATCGAACAGCGCCAGATTGGAGGTGCCGCCGCCAATGTCGAAGTTGAGCACCGAACAGTGGTTTTGACGGGAATAGTCCGCCGCGCCGGAGCCTTTGCCGGACAGCACACTCTCCAGAGCGGGGCCCGCCGTGGCCACCACGAAATCTCCGGCAAATTCCGACAGGGCGGACAGCACCTGCCGGGCGTTTTCCTTTCGGGCGGTCTCCCCGGTGATGATCACCGCCCCGGTCTGCACGGCGGCTTTGTCCACGCCGGAGCGGGCGTATTCCTCGTCCACAATGCGGCGCACACCCTCGGCGTCAATGGTCCTTTCGTCCAGCAGAGGGGTAAAGTGGATGCGGCTGCGGAACAGAACCTCCTTCTCGGCAATGGCGATGTCCGGCACGGCAAAGTCGGAGGCCTGATTTTTCAGCACCAGCCGGGAGAGGATGAGCTGGGTGGTGGTGGTGCCGATGTCAATGCCCACGGAGAGCAGGGCTTCGGGGTCAGAGGACGGATTGCACAAGACCGATGAGCGCCTCCTTTGTGGGACGGATGGGGTTGGTGTCGATGCAGGCGTCTTGCAGGGCGGCCTGCGCCACGGCCTGCACGTCCACGGTGGAGACCCCTGCCTCCGTCAGGGTGGCGGGCAGCTTGAGCTGGCGGCGAAGCTGGCGCAGGGCAAACAGAAGATTTTTCAGGGTCAGCTTCCGGGTGGGCGCGCCCAGACCGCACCGGACGGCCACGGCGTCGTAGGCGTCGGTGGCGGTGGCGTTGTATTCCACCACGGAGGGCAGCAAAATGGCGTTGAGCCTGCCGTGGGGCACATGGTACAGCCCGCCCAGAGCGTGGGACAGGGCGTGGCAGACCCCCAGACCGGCGTTGTCAAAGGCCATGCCCGCCATGGTGGCGGCCAGATGAATCTGTCCCCGGACGCAGGTACTGCCCAGATAGGATTCCGGCAGCAGCCGCAACACCGTGGCAAAGGCGCTCTGGGCAAGGGCGTCGGTAAGGGGACTGGCCTTGGTGGAGGCCAGCGCCTCCAGACAGTGGGACAGCACGTCAAAGCCCGTGTCGGCAATAAGGGGTGCAGGCAGCTTATTCAATAAGGTATCGTCCAAAATGGCCAGCGACGGCCGCAGGGCGTCGTCCACCAGAGGGTGCTTGACGCCCTCATGGGTGACGATGGAAAAGGACGTGACCTCCGAGCCGGTGCCGGAGGTGGTGGGGATGGCCACCAGCTCCACGGGAGTTTTGGCGCAGTAGACCATGGCCTTGGCGCAGTCCATGGGACTGCCGCCGCCCAGCGCCAGCACCGTGTCCGGCCGGAAGGCCTCCATGACCGCCGCGCCCTTTGCCACCTGCTCCAGCGTGGGATCGGCGGCGGTGTCGGAATAGATTTGGCTTTGCGCGGCGCGCACCATGGCGGTGATCCGCTGCGCCGTACCGTTTTGGACAAAAAACCGGTCGGTCACCGTGAGTAAGCGCTGACTTTTCAGGGTTTTGAGTACCGAAAGGGCGTCTGATCCGGCGCAGATCTTTGTTCTGCACACAAACTGTTCCATGGCTGCGGCTCCTTTCTTTCCGGCTGCGGGACGTCTTTGCAAGTAGTATTTCCCGGAAATACAAAAAACATGAATTCTTACGGAAACTTTACACTTTACCCGTTGACAGCGGCGGCGATTTGTGAAAAAATAGAAAAAAACAAAGGAGGTCTCCCCATGGCGGAAATGAAGGAATATATCTGCAAATCCTGCGGCAAGGCCATCGAGGTGCCGGAGGAACTGGAAACCTTTTCCTGTGTCTACTGCGGCTGCACCATGACAAAGGCGGAATTTCTGCCCCCGGTAAAGGATCCGGCGCAGCTTCAGGAGGATCTGGACTTTGCCCAGGCGCATCTGGGAGACTGCTTCCGCAACTACCCGGATTATTTCAAGCATTTTAACCGCAAGGAATACGAGGACTTTTTCTTCCACTACTGCCACGGCTGCGCCCCGGCGTTTCAGGCCATGGATCGGTATATTCTGGGCTATCCCCAGCGGCGGGAGGAGCTGATTTCCCGGTTTGCCCGGCAGCTTCTTGAGCAGTGGGAGCGCTGCAACGAGGAAAACAAACGCTTCCGATGGAAGAGCCGCCGCAAGCGGCTGGAATTTGACAACAAGCTGACGCTGGCCTGGTTTACGGTACCGGCCATTCAGCACATGGACATTTCCTGCGGCAAGGAGTTCGTCACGGAATTCCACCGCCAGTATATGGAAAAATATCCGGACAACGCCTTCTATCCCGGCACCTATGAGGAAATCTCCGCCGGTTTCCGGAAAAAGCGCTTCCGCCTCTTCTAAAGGGAACAAACGCCGCCTGGAAAAAACTTGAATCCCGGTCAAACTGACTATTGAATCTTTGGAATTGTATGGTATAATTATTAGCAATCTTTTCTCTGGTTAGATGCACCGGGTCACCGGTTATCTATAAAAATTTTCAGAAAAAGGAGAAAGTACATGAAGAACGTAAAAAGACTGTTGGCAATCGTTCTTGTCCTGGCACTGGCTCTGACCTGCCTGCCCGTTGCGGCCATGGCAGAGGAAGCTCCCGCCGGAACCATGACACAGATCGAGCCCAGAAGTGCGGAAGAGCGCGGCTTTAAGAGCGACGCTTTCACCACGGGCAACACCTATCAGTACGCAGATGACGAAGTCGTTCGCGCCATCGTCCTGATGGACGGCAGCGCCGCGGCGGAAGTCGAAACAAGCAAGAGAGCAGCGGTTAAGGCCACCCTGGCCAACCAGCACGCAAAGCTGCGCAAGGCAATGACTGCTGCCAGGATTGACTACACTGTGGAGTTTGAGTATGACACTCTGCTCAACGGTATGGCCGTCAGTGTGGCCTATGGCGATCTGAACAAGATCGCTGCCATGAGCGGCGTCAAGGCAGTTCATATCGCAAACCGCTATGCGCTGCCCGACGATACCATCAACATGGATTCGGCCAACGAAATGACCGGCGCCAACCTGATGCACAATGCCGGCATGGTGGGTTCCGGCGCGGTGATCGCCGTGATCGATACCGGCCTGAACGTCAACCACGAGGCATTCCAGGTCTACGAGGGCCGGCTGCAGAGCGCCGCCGTCAGCCAGACTGACGCCGAGGCTTATGTGGAAGAGATCGGTTACGGCGCCTATGTTTCCGAGAAGGTTCCTTTCGCCTATGACTACGCCGACGGCGACGACGACGTCTACGACGGCAACGGTCACGGCACCCACGTTTCCGGCATTGCCGCCGGTTATGCGGTGACCGAGGAAGGCGAAGTCACCTTTATGGGCGCTGCCCCCGACGCGCAGATCCTGGCCATGAAGGTCTTCTTCGACGGCGAGAGCGGCACCTCTTCCGACGTCTACTTTGCAGCGCTGGAAGACGCCATGAACCTGGGCGCGGACGTGATCAACATGTCTCTGGGTTCCCAGAACGGCTTCACCTATGATGCCGAGCTGGAGAGCGAAGTGTTCGGCAACATCTACCAGACCCTGGAAGATAACGGCATTATGTGCGTGGTCGCAGCGGGCAACGAAGGCTCCCAGGCTGACGGCGCCTCCAACTTGGCCGGCGCAGGCTATGTGACCTCCGACTACACCGACTACGGCACCGTGGGCTCTCCGTCCACCTATGACGGCAACCTGTCCGTGGCTTCCGTAGAAAACGCGACTTTCCACACCAATGTGGCACAGGTGGAAGTTGAAGGCGAGACCGTGAGCATGGCTTATAACGACGCCGCCGATGTTCCGGAACTGACCGTGATCAATGTGCTGGGTGAAAAGGACGGCCTTGGCTATGTGGTGATCCCCAATTACGGCGAAGCCGCCGACTTTGAGGGTCTCAACGTGGAAGGCAAGATCGCTGTGATCCAGCGCGGCGGCAACTACTTCTCCGAGAAGGTTCTCAACGCCCAGAAGGCCGGCGCCATTGCTGCCATTGTCTACGACAACAAGGATGAAGCTCTGTTCGGCATGGATCTGAGCGACACCGAAGAGCCTATCACCATCCCCGCCGTTTCCATCACTCTGGCCGACGGCGAGACTCTGGTTTCCCTGCTGGAGAGCAATCCCGCAGCCACCGTTTACTTCCCCAAGGAAGCTGTGGTGCTGGACTCCGATACGGGCTGGCAGATGTCCTCCTTCAGCAGCTGGGGCTGCACCAACGATCTGACCCTGAAGCCCCAGATCACCGGTGTCGGCGGCAATGTGTGGTCCGCTGACGCCACAACCACCGACGGCTATGTAAACTACAGCGGCACCTCCATGGCGACGCCCGACGTGGCTGGCTGCTATGCGGCATTGGCTGCGCAGTTGAAGCAGAACGGCGAATTGGACAAGAAGAACAATGCCGATCTCATCGAAGCGATCACCGAGTCCACCGCCATGGTGCTCTATGAGCCCTACGAATATGTAGATGGATCCGGCAATCCCCAGACCGCTTACTTTGCCTACAGCCCCAGAAGACAGGGCGCCGGCCTCATTGACCTGGCGAGCGCACTGACTGCCTCCGCTTATATCCTGGATCCCATCTGCAACGTGGGCGACAACGCGGACGGCGTGTTTGAAATCAACTTCACCGTTATCAACGCTAACGATGAAGCTGCGACCTACGAGCTGTACACCGACGTGCTGTGCGACTATGCCGAACAGGTGGACTGGGGCACCGAGGAAGAGCCCGACGTACACACCTACAACACCATGAGCCCCGATTACCTGATCGAGGATTCCCACTACACCATTACCTCCAACTGGGAGGATAACAAGGTCGTTGTTCCTGCCGAAGGTACTGCGGACGTTACCGTGACCATCACCCTGACCGACGACGGCAAGGAATATCTGGACAGCATGTTCCCCAACGGCGCGTTTGTGGAAGGCTATGTCTACCTTGGCTCCGTGGAGGATGATTCCTTCTACGACGACATGCACGCCACTTATCTGGCCTACTACGGTGATTGGAGCGAGGCTCCCATCATGGAGGGTTACGACTGGCGCGATGTCGTAGATCTGGAGAACTGGCTCAACACCACCGCTGCCGACGACGACGGCAATACCTATGCCGACAATGGCTACACCTATCTGGATGCCGCTGACTTTGAGATCAACACCGACGTCAGCATGGCCTATGCGGTCAACAGCCTGATGCTCTACAATCTGGGTCAGATCTACGGCGGCTACGCCGGCGACAACATGTACTGGTACAACGAGAACGAGTACAACGAAGACCGTATCGCCATTTCCACCAACCCCGGCGCCATTACCGATATGCTGTACATGACGCCCATGAACGTCCGTAACGTGCGCCACATGCTCATGGTGGTCACCGACGCGGACACCGGCGAGGTCTACTCCGTGGATGACACCGAGTACCTGCCCAAGGCTGTCTATGACACCGACAACGCCGCATGGTCCGGCGCCGGCAGCTTCGTGTTCGACGGCACCAAGACCTACGGTCTGAAAGACGGCGACTTTGAGTACCTGCCCGACGGCACCAGGGTCAGCATTGACTACTATGCAAATCTGTCCTTCGGCGAGGACAAGCTGGGCGAGATCGCCTATGAAGATCTCAAGGCCGAAGGTCAGGACTACTGCGTATGGAGCTTCGGCTGCACCGTGGATAACACCGCTCCCGAGCTGCTTTGCTACACCTTCGATCCCGAGACCTGCAAGCTGACGCTCACCGTTTCCGAGAATGAGTATCTGGCCAACATCGGCATCTATGACGCCACTGGCGATATGCTGGACGGCGTGGGCGTGGAAGACGCCGAGCCCGGTGTGAAGGGCACCTATGAGTTCGATCTGAGCGAGACCTATTTGGGCGGCGCACTGACCGTCTATCTGGACGACTACGCCACCAACGAGACCGGCTACATCCTCAATGTGAACTACAAGGCCTGCGATCACGGCAACGTGACCGAGGTGGAAGCCAAGGCTGCTTCCTGCGACGAGGAAGGCAACGAGGCATACTGGTACTGCGCTGATTGCGACAAGTACTTTGCCGACGAGGACTGCACCGTGGAAGTCTCCAAGGACGATGTGATCATTCCCGCCCTTTATGAGACCTGCCCCTCCAAGGCTTACACCGACCTGTCCCAGACTGCATGGTATCATGAGTATGTGGACTACGCCCTTGCCAACAACCTGTTCAAGGGCACCAGCGACACCCTCTTTGAGCCGGACGCCGTGATGACCAGAGCTATGCTGGTCACTGTGCTGTACCGCATTGCCGGTGAGCCCGATGTTACCTACGCCAAGATGTTCAGCGACGTGTCCGAAAGCGACTGGTTTGCCAAGGCCGTTGTCTGGGCAGCCAGCGGCGACGAGCCTGTTGTCAACGGTGTCGGCGGCGGCAAGTTCAATCCCATGGGTAAGGTTACCCGTGAGGAGACTGCGGCCATCCTGTACCGCTATGCCAAGAACGCGGGCTACGATGTGACCGCCAGCGCAGAGCTGAGCGCATATCCCGACAACGCCAAGGTTTCCGACTGGGCAAAGAGCGCCATGTCCTGGGCCGTGGGTGCCAATGTCATCTCCGGCAGCAAGAACGCCAATGGCTCCGTCACGCTGGAACCCGCTGCAGGCAGCACCAGAGCGGAAGTCGCTACCATGCTGACCCGCTTCTGCACGCAGTTTGTGGAGGCTGAGACCGAGACTGAGGTCCCTGTTGGATAAGCGAAACTGAACCAGCAAAGCCCCGGACAACTGTCCGGGGCTTTTTTTCTCTGTGCGCCGGGTCTTTTCGCCGCAGCGGACGGGAGAATGGATGGGGTTGGCGGAGGATTTTATCCCAACCCCGGGTCTTTTCGCCGCAGGGGCTTGCAGGAAGCGTGATTCTTTGGTACAATATACGAAAGCACAAAGGAGGCATGAAAAATGGCAAATATCATCGTCAACGCTATGGGCGACGCCTGCCCCATCCCCGTGGTCAAGGCGACAAAGGCGCTGCAGGAGCGGAAGCAGGACGAGACGGTAGAGGTACATGTGGACAATGAAATTGCCGTACAGAACGTCCAGCGCATGGCATCAAACCGGGGGCTGCAGGTAAAAAGCGAAAGAGTTGCGGAAAACCATTTTGTTCTCACCCTGACGGGGCAGGAGACGGCGCCCGCCCAGCCTGTTGCCTGCATGCCCGACAGCCGGGGCGACACGGTGGTGGCCATTGGCTCCGCCGTCATGGGCAGCGGCAGCGACGAGCTGGGCAAAATCCTGATGAAGGGCTTTCTCTATGCCCTGTCCCAACAGGAGACCCTGCCCAAGATCATTTTGTTCTACAACGGCGGCGCTCACCTGACCGCCCAGGGCAGTGAAAGTCTGGAGGATCTGCGCTCCATGGAGGCGCAGGGAGTGCAGATTCTGACCTGTGGCACCTGCCTGGACTATTACGGCCTGAAAGAAAAGCTGGCCGTAGGCGGCGTGACCAATATGTACAGCATCGTGGAGATCCTGAGCAGCGCGACCCATGTGGTCAAACCCTGAGGACTGAGATTTCCTCAAAAATGGCGTATACAGCGGGACGCAAACGCCAAACGGCGCTTGCGTCCCTATTTTGTAGAAAGAAAACCATCTGCCGTTTTGAACGGAACCCTTTAAGCGTGGAGCGGATCTGCGCCTCAAGTACGATTCTATTCGTAAAAAGGGCTTTGCTTCAGATTGTTTTCACTTGCTCGGGATTTGTTCTGTGCAAGAAAAGCACAAATTTACAATTAATATAAATGCGCTGAAAACCTTGGAAAATCCAACGTTTTCAGCGCAATCTGTTTGGTGACTCGCCGGAGATTCGAACTCCGGACCCACTGCTTAAAAGGCAGTTGCTCTGCCGGCTGAGCTAGCGAGTCAAAT
>JAQYBZ010000130.1 GCA_029003235.1 Bacillota bacterium | reverse complement strand
AAAAACCGTTATTGCCCTTCCAGGGCATAGGCCACATCATCCAGCTCGTCCAGTTCCCGCAGAAGCTCCTCCATATCCAGCGGCTCCTGCACGGGAAGCATCAGTTCCGCCCCCACAAAGCCCGGCGCGGCGCTTCTGGGTGAAGTCACAGTAAGGGTGCAGCCTGCAAACCGACCCATCGCATAATCCCGAAAGGCCGGCACGCAATCCACACCGCGCAGCTCCGCGTAGATCAGAACACGCCGGGGGTTCTGGGAGAGGCGGCGTTCCAGCCGGGACAGCAGCGCAGTGGCAGCCACCGCCAGCAGCGTGCAAAGCAGCGCTCCTTCGTAATAGCCGATGCCAATGGCAAGACCGATGGCCGCCGTTGCCCACAGTCCCGCCGCCGTAGTCAGCCCCGTGACCTGAAACTTCCCTGTGATCAAAATAGTGCCCACACCCAAAAAGCCGATGCCGGAAACCACCTGTGCCCCAAGGCGCAGGGGATCTGCGTCGTAGCCCAGGGTCTTGACGGCGAACGCCCCCACAAGGGTGGTCAGCGCCGCGCCAAGGCAGACCAGCACATGGGTGCGCAGGCCGGCGGCGCGACCCTGGCGCTCCCGGCCAAAGCCGATCACGCCACCGCAGAGCGCCGCCAACACAAGTCGGATGCACAGCGTTGCCACGGACAGTTCCCGCAGCCAGATGAGCAAATTTTCCATAGTGAGTCCTCCGGTATTGTGTATTTTGCCGGGGTAAGCCCCACAGGCAGTTGAAAAGGCGGAAAAATTATAGTAAAATACGGGCAGCAAAAGGGGGTTCGGTCATGGAACAGTCTCCGTCTATGAAGATCATCGCCAGAATCCATACGGATTTTCCCACCAAGTTCGGGATTCCCCGGCAAAGCGGGCTGGTGGACGAATTGCAGGCCACCGTGGTCTTTACACCGGAATATCGGAATCCTGACGCTCTGCGGGGCATAGAGGGCTTTTCCCACCTCTGGCTCATCTGGCAGTTTTCCCAGGCCGTGAGAGAAGATTGGTCGCCCACGGTGCGCCCGCCCCGGCTGGGAGGAAACGCCCGGGTAGGCGTGTTTGCCACCCGTTCACCCTTCCGTCCCAACGCCATCGGCCTGTCCTGCGTCCGTCTGGAATCCGTGGGGCAATCTGCCGACCTGGGCCCTGTACTCCATGTGCGGGGTGCCGACCTTATGGACGGCACGCCCATTTTCGACATCAAGCCCTATCTGCCCTACGCCGACGCCCATCCGGACGCCCGGGGCGGCTTTGCCGAGAACGGCGGAAGCGTCCTTGCCGTGGATTTTCCGCCGGTGCTGGCGAAAAAAATTCCGCCGGACAAACGAGCCGCCCTCACCGCCGTGCTTTCCCGCGACCCCAGACCGGCTTATCAGGACGATCCGGCACGGGTTTACGGCATGGAATTTGCCGGGCGGAATGTCCGCTTCCGCGTAAGCGGCAGCCTGCTGTCCGTCATTGCTGTGGAATGACCTGTCAGCCTGAGATATTATCTCCCTTGCCCGGCAGAACTTCTGCCGGGCGCTTTTTGTCTGTCTACAACATCACAGCCGTACCGGTGGCAAAAAACCAGACGATCCGCTCCAGAACAGGCAGGTGAAAGATCCTCTGCAAAGCCTGACTGTAGGCCTGAAGCTGTCCTTTATAGCGCAGCGCGGCCTGTTCCTCCCCGCCGGGTGTGACCCGGTCGGTCTTAAAGTCGATGACCGTGATTCCCTCCGGATTCAGCAGACAGCAGTCCACTACGCCCTGCAGCATAAGCTGTTCTCCCGCGGCCTCCGAGTAATAGTCCCCGGCGTCGGTCAACAGGGAGAACTTAAATTCCCGAATCACTTTCCGGGCAGCGCGGATGCGCGCTCCCAGCGCCCCCTGAAACACTGCCAGAAGCTGTTCCGGCCGGACGGCGTCTGCCTGCTGTTGGGTCAAAAATTCCTCGCTTACCAACCGCACCAGTTCCGACTTGATCTGACCGAAAGTCGCCGTGCGGTCATAGTTCAGATATTGCATGGCAAGATGGGTCGCCGTGCCGCGCTCTGCGGCGGTCAGAGGCTTTTCCCCCTCCAGAAACGCCGGGCGCAGCAGCCGAACCTCCGGCGGCGCAGGTCTTTGCTGTCCGTCGGAAACCTCGTCGTCCAGTTCTCTGCCCTTAAGTTGCGTCGCCGTGACCTTGGAGGGCACATTCTGCGCCCCGGCGCCGGGATAGGCAAAATGCAAAGCCTGTTCCTGCCGGTCGGCAGAAAGGGGCACGGGCTTTGCCGCCGCCGTCGGTGCGCCGGTGCTTTGGGACGCGGACGCCTGCCCTGTATGGACGCAGACCCGCCACGGGATTCTGCTGACTGACGTTTCCTCCGGATTGCCTCCCAGCCGGAACAGTTCGCCGCTCTCCGTCCGACGCAGCGCCGTCAGCAGCACCCAGTCGCCGGGGCAGACAGCGCGGGCGGCACAGGCCGGCGTGGCCGGCAGACTCTGCACCAGCGCCTGCAGCTCGGCTTCCAGACGGTTGGAGCAATAGGTCATGACCAGCATATCCTTTGCTCTGGTCATGGCGACATACAGCACCCGCAGTTCCTCCGACAGGTTTTCCGCTCCGATACGCCGGGCAATGGCCTTTTTTGCCACGGAGGGATAGCGCACCCGGTTTTCCTCATCGTAGACGTTGCAGCCCGCGCCCAGCTCAGGATGGAGCAGCACCGGCTCTTTCAGGTCTTCTTTGTTGAATCGTCTGGAAAGACCGGCCAGCACCACCACGGGGAATTCCAGTCCCTTGGACTTGTGGATGCTCAGCAGGCGCACCGCGTTGGTCTCGCCTCTGGCTTCCATGGGGATGCCCTGCGCCTGCGCCCGCTCCAGCCACGCCAAAAACTGGTGCAGGCTCTTTCTTCCGCCCTCTTCAAAGCCGGCCGCAAGCTGGCAGAACCGGCGCAGGTTTTCCAGCCGCCCGGCGCCGTCGGCCATGGCGCCGTAAACGTCCTCCAGCCC
>JAQYBZ010000129.1 GCA_029003235.1 Bacillota bacterium | reverse complement strand
TTGCTTTCGATGGAGCCGCCCACATAGTAGGGCAGGCCGCAGCCCGCGTAGGAGATATTGGCGGAGCTGGTGTAGATCACGATCTCATCCTGCGGACGTTCCCGCTTTAACTTTGCGGCTGTTTTGGTTCCGGCTGCCACTGCGCCGACGATGATAACTTTCATAGTCCCTCCTGCTGGCAAAAATTTCTTTTCTCCGTTGATGATAACAGAAAAGTGTGATAAAATCAAATTATTATTTATTGAATAGTGATAAATATAATTTATTGTGTGCGCTTTTCAAAATAAATTATATGTCACTTTTCCGTGACCCGCGGGACGAGCTGCCCGCGAAACAAAAAATATGAGGTGTATGCCATGCTGGACTATCGTATCCACACGTTTCTGACCCTGTACCGTCAGATGAATTACCGCAAGACGGCGGAGCTTTTGAACATGACGCAGCCGGGCGTGACCCAGCATATCCAGTTTCTGGAAAAGGCCTACGGCGTCAGGCTGTTTGTCTATGACGGCAGGACGCTGCGCCGGACAAAGGACGCGGAGATACTCAAAAAGCACGTGGACAGCATGGCGGCGGAGGAGCGCGCCATGGAGCGGGAGTTTGTGGGCGAAGAAAAAACGGCTCTCAACGTGGGTGCGACCAAAACCATTGGAGAGTTTGTGATCCTGCCCACGGTGAAAGCCTTTCTTGCGGACGAAAGCCACAGCCTGAATCTGACGGTGGACAACACCCAGACCCTGCTGCAAATGCTGGAGGATGCCCGGCTGGACTTTGCCCTGGTGGAGGGCGTGTTTGACAGAACCCGCTATGCCAGCCGCCTGTACAAAAAGGAGCGGTTTCCCGGCATTTGCAGAGCCGGGCATCCCTTTGCCGGAAAAACGGTTTCCATGGAGGAACTGTTCCGTATGACCCTCATCGTCCGGGAGCCGGGCTCCGGTACCCGCCGCCTGCTGGAGCAGGCAATGACAGACAGGGGCTATTCTCTGCACTGCTTTTCCCGGCTGATCTCCGCCAGCAGCTTTTCCGCCATTACGGCGCTGGTGGCGGCGGGGGACGCCGTCACCTTTGCCTATGCGCCCGTGGCGGAAAGCTCTGCCGCCCTTTCCACCTTTGAAGTGGAAGATCTGTCCATCTGCGGCGAATTTCGCTTTGTCTACTGCAACGCGGTCACAGGGGAACGGAGCGTCCACCTGCTGTTCCCGGAGGACTGAATTCAGCGTCCGGCTGCGGCTGGCGGAGCATCCGCCGGGGCGGTGTTCTGCCGTGCGCGCTGCTTGCGCCTTTGGCCGCGTACCACTACATAGACCATCATGATTACGGTGATGAGATAAGGGATCATGCCGCTCAGGTCGGAGCTGATGTAATCCTGCAGCCGCAGGCCGATGGCGTCAAAGAAGCCGAACATGAGGGCGGCCAGATAGGCCTTGGCCGGATTGGCGGCAGCGAAGATCACGCAGGCAAAGGCAATAAAGCCCCGGGAATTGCTCATGTTTTCGGCAAAGGTGCCGTTAAGCTGTCCCAGCGACAGGTGCGCCCCTGCCAGAGCGCAGAAAATGCCGCACAGAATACTGGCCAGCCACTTCATCTTTTCCGGGCTGACACCTGCGGTACGCAGGGTCTGGGGCTTCTCCCCGGCGGCGCGGAGCCAGAAACCGTAGGGGGTTTTGTAGACAAACAGCCACATGAGCAGCACCAGAAGCCAGGTGAGATAGACAAACAGGGAATGTCCGTTGAGAATTTGCCCCACAAAGGGAATTTTTTCCAGCAGGGGAAGGGAGACGGTGGGCAGGAAGGGGTTGCCCTTGGTGCCTGCCGCGCCGAAAATGGAGCGGGACAGATAGGTGGTCAGCCCCAGTGCAAAGGTGTTCAGGGCGCAGCCGATGATAAACTCGTCGGAGCGCAGCTTTACCACCAGAAGGGCGAAAAACAGTCCCACCAGAATTCCCATGAGGACGGCCAGTGCAAGACCTGCGGCGGCACTGGAGAACAGATAGCTGCCCAGCACGCCGAAGAACGCGCCCATGAGAATCATGCCGTCCATGCCGATATTCATGATCCCGGCGTGTTCCGTCATGGAGCCGCCGATGGCAGCCAGCGCCACGGGGGTGGCACTGCGGAGCATCTGGTTGAAGGTGCCCACGGAAAAAATACTGCGAAGAATCTCAGACATGAGCCGCCCCTCCTTCCTGCCGCGCCTGTGCCGCCCACTGTGCCTTTTTCCGGGCGGCGCGCTCCCGGATGGCGGCAAAAATACCCCGTTCTGCCGCCATAAAGAAGATAATCACCGTCTGAATAATCAGATAGATCTGGTTGGGCACCCCGGCGGACAGCTCCATACCCTGTGCGCCGATCTTCAGAATGGCGAAAAAGACGGACAGAAGAATGGTCGTCAGAGGGTCATAGCGGGCGATCATGGCCACCATCAGTCCCTCGAAGTAATAGTCGTTGCTGATGCTGCTCTTGAACAGATGCTCCGCACCATAGACGCGGAACATTCCCACCAGACCGCTCATGGCGCCGGAAAGCACCATGCACAGAAGCACCATCCGGTCGGTTTTCAGACCCAGGAACCGGGCGAAGCGGGGGTTCTGGCCGGTCAGCCGCATTTCAAAGCCCTTGGAGGTCTTCTGCATGACGTACCAGACCAGAAAGGCAATGGCGGCGGCGGCCAGAATGGCCGTGGTCAGGTTGGAGCCGGAGACCAGCCCGCCGAACCAGTAGCGGGCGTTGAGCTGCTCCGTACCTGCCACAATGTTTTTGTTGGCGTTTTTCCACGGCCCCTTGGCCAGAAACTGGCACAGATAGGCGGCAATGGTGTTGAGCATAATGGTGGTGATGACCTCGTCCACCTTGAGTTTGACCTTGAGCACGCCGGGGATCAGGGCGTACAGGCCGCCCACGGTAACGGCGGCCAGCACGGCCAGAGGCAGCACCAGCCAGGCGGACTGCCCGTCCAGCCAGACGCCCACCTGACACGCGGCGATGGCGCCCAGCAGAAGCTGTCCCTCGCCGCCCACGTTAAAGATGCCCACACGGGCGGCCAAAACACAGGCAAGACCGCAGACACACAGCACCATGGCGTATTCCAGAAAGTCACCCACATGGCGCAGGCTGGAAAACGCGCCGCTGAGCATGGCCAGATAGGCCTGCGCCGGATTGTGGCCGGAGACGGCCAGAATCACAGCCCCGATGGCAAAGGCCAGAATCACGCTGAGGATCAAAGACAGCAGATACCCCAGACGCTCCTGCTTACGGCTTTGCATGGACGGCCTCCTTTCCCGTGCGGCAGCCGGTCATGTAATAGCCCAGCTCCTCTTTGGTCACGGCGTCGGCGGAAAATTCGCCGGTAATCTTGCCCTCGTACATGGTAATGATCCGGTCGGACAGGCGGCAAACCTCGTCCAGATCGGCAGAGCTGAGCAGCACGGCGCAGCCCTGATTGCGCTTTTCCATAATGCGCTCGTGGATAAACACGCTGGCGCCCACGTCCACGCCCCGGGTGGGCTGGGCGATGACCAGCACCGGCGTGTCAAAGGAAAATTCCCGTGCCACCACCACCTTTTGCATGTTGCCGCCGGACATGGAGCCAGCCTTGGCATCAATGCCCGCACCGCGGATGTCAAACCGGTCGTAGAGCTGCTGGGCGTATTGGGCGATGGCCGCAGGGCGCTGCTGGAAGCCGAAGCGGTTAAAACGGCGCTGGCGATGCTTGCCCGCCAGAAGATTGTCTGCTGCCGTCGCTTCGCCGGAAAGACCGGTGGCCAGCCGATCTTCGGGGATGTGCGCCAGCCCCATGGCGCGGATCTGCCCCGGCGTTTTTCCCGTGGCATCCTGTCCGCAGACGGATACGGAGCCGGACTGTACCGGACGCATACCTGTAATGGCCTCGAGAAGCTCGTTCTGGCCGTTGCCCTCAATGGCTGCAATGCCGAGCACTTCGCCGCTGCGGACGGTAACGGACAGGTGATCCACGGCGCGCAGGCCGCGGTTGTCCTGTACTACCAGATCCTTGACTTCAATGCGCGCCTCTCCGGGGGTGCCGCTCTTTTCCAACTGATCGAACAAAAGCTGACGGCCTACCATCATGGAGGCCAACTGCTTTTCGTCCACCTCGCAGGTGTTTTTCACGCCGATGAGCTTTCCCCGGCGCATGACGCCCACCCGGTCGGAGATGGCCATGACTTCATACAGCTTGTGGGTGATGAGGATGACCGTCATGTTCTTTTCCCGGACGATCCGGCGGATGACCGCAAACAGCTCGTCCGTCTCCTGCGGCGTCAGCACGGCGGTAGGCTCGTCCAGAATCAGAATATCCGCTCCACGGTAGAGCGTTTTTAAAATCTCCACCCGCTGCTGGAGCCCCACGCTGAGCTGCTCCACCACGGCGGTGGGGTCTACGGCCAGACCGTAATCCTCCATCAGCCGCTCAACGGTGTCCAGCGCCTTTTTTTCGTCACAGAAAACCCCCAGCTTGCGCGGTTCCCGGCTGAGCACGATGTTCTGTACCACCGTAAAGGAGGGCACCAGCATGAAATGCTGATGTACCATACCCACACCCTGAGCAATGGCGTTTTTGGGGTGAAAATGAGTCACCTGCCGGTCTTTGATTAGAACCCTGCCGGCAGTGGGAGTGTGGATGCCGTAGAGAATGTTCATCAGGGTACTTTTCCCCGCACCGTTTTCGCCCACCAGAGCGAAAACCTCCCCCTTTTTGATCTCCAGAGAAATATCGTCGTTGGCCAGCACCCCGGGGAACTCCATGCTGACGTGTTCAAATGTGACAGCCCGATTCTGCAAAGGGGCATCCTCCCTTCCTCCTGGGAATACTTGATACATCATGAAAACCGGCGGACAAAGCGCCGGCCGCCCCTGCCATGGGGCGCATGAGACGCGCTTGGCAAAGCTGCGCTGTGCAGGCGCACCGGGAATTTTCCTGCCGAAGTTTGCGGGCGTTGAAACAGGCGCGCTTACACAAAATGGCGTGACAAACATTTGTCACGCCATTTTGCAGCCACAGACTTATTTTCTGGTGGTGTCTACCACGATCTCGCCGGAGACGATCTGTTTCTCCAGCGCCTCCACCTGCTGTTTGATCTCGTCGGAGACCTGCTGGGTGGAGCCCTCCTCACCGTAGCCGATGCTCACATAGCCGTTGGACATATCGGCCACCCAGGTAGTGCCCCACTTGGAAGTGTCGCCGCCCAGATAGGCTTTGATGGCGTCATAGATGGAATTGCCCACTTCCTTCTTCATGGAGCAGATGATCACATCGTCGGCAATGTATTTCTGGTCGCAGTCCACGCCGATGGCATAGAAGCCCTTGGCCTTAGCGGCCTCGAACACGCCGTCGCCCGCTGCGGAGGCAATCTGGAAGATCACGTCCGCGCCCTGATCGTTGAGGGCAATGGCACACTCCTTGCCTGCGGCGGGGTCGTCATAAGTGCCGGTGTAATTGGTCACCACCTTGACATCGGGGGAGAACGCCGCCGCACCCTGAGCATAGCCCACAAGGAAATCGTTGATGGTGTCGCAGTCCTCGCCGCCAACGGCGCCAACGACGCCGCTTTCGGACATGGCGGCGGCGATGTACCCGGCCAGATAAGAGCCCTCGTTCTGGGCATAGGTGATGTTCAGCACATTGGCCACCGGCTGTGAGGTGGCGTTGTCAATCCAGATCCAGTGTACGTCGGGATACTCCGGGGCGATGGTCTCGATGTTGTAGAATTCCCAGCCTACGCAGACTACAATATCCGCAGCGTCCGCCGCGTTGCGCATCTGGGCGTCGTGGTTTTCGTTGTTGCACTCGATGGTGGTCAGCGTCACGCCGCAATCTGCCACCAGACGATCCGCGCCCTCCTTGGAGGAGTCATAAAAGGAGCGGTCACCGAATTTTCCGGCAACGACCAGAGCGACCTTTGTGGTGTCTGCACCGGCATCCGGAGCATTGACGTCGGTCTCGGTCTTGCCGCATCCGGCAAGCAGGCTCAGAGAGCAAAACAGAAGCACACAGGACAAAAGCAATGCGATTGTCTTTTTCATGGCAATACCTCTTTCAGTCGTGGACGGCAAAAAGGCCGCCGAAGTATTGGAGCAAACCGCTCCACCTTCATTATAATGAAAAAGGGGCTCTCATGCAAGCGGCATTTCATATTTTTTGCGGGAAAAGAGGGGGCTACTTGCTTGACAGAACGTCGGCGGCAGAGTAGAGTATGGGAAGAATGGACAGAAAAAAGGGGAGAAAGACCATGACAACGCTGGAACAGATGTACAGCGCCCTTGGAGTCTCGCAGCAGGTCTGCGATCTGGGGCAGTCCGTGCTGGACGGGCTGGAGACGCGCTTCCGGGAAATTGACCGGCGCGCGGAGATCAATCAGGGCAAGGTGCTGTACGCCATGCAGAAGAACAAGGTCAGCGCAGCCTGCTTTGCCGCCACCACAGGCTACGGCTACGACGACGAGGGCAGAGACCGGCTGGAAAAGGTCTATGCCGATGTGTTTCATACCCAGGCGGCGCTGGTGCGGCCGCAGATTACCTGCGGTACCCATGCACTGACCGTGGCGCTGTCGGCCAATCTGCTGCCCGGCGACGAGCTGCTGTCCGTCAGTGGCCTGCCCTATGACACGCTGCAGGAGGTCATCGGCCTGCGTCCGTCGCCCTGCTCTCTGGCGGAGTATGGCGTCAGCTACCGGCAGGTGGATTTGTTGGAGGACGGCAGCTTTGATTACGAGGGTATCCGTAAGGCAATTACGGACAAAACGAAGCTGGTGGCCGTCCAGCGCAGCAAGGGCTATGCCACCCGCCCCTCTCTTTCCGTGGAACAGATTGGGGAGATGATCGCCTTTGTCAAATCCATCCGGCCGGATATTATATGTATGGTGGACAACTGCTACGGCGAGTTTGTCCAGACCATAGAACCCAGTGATCTGGGCGCGGATATGGTAGTGGGCAGCCTGATCAAGAACCCCGGCGGCGGCCTTGCGCCCATCGGCGGCTATATCTGCGGCACAAAACAGTGCGTTGACCGGTGCGCCTACCGCCTTTCCGCGCCGGGGCTGGGGCAGGAGGTGGGAGCCAATCTGGGCATTCTGCCCAGCTTCTATCAGGGACTGTTTCTGGCGCCCACGGTGGTGGCGGGCGCACTCAAGGGGGCAATTTTTGCGGCAAACCTCTACGAGCGTCTGGGCTTCCGCGTAGTGCCCAACGGGCAGGAGCCCCGCTATGACATCATTCAGGCAGTGGAGCTGGGCTCCGAGTCGGCCATGCGGGCCTTCTGCAAGGGGATTCAGTCCGCCGCCCCTGTGGACAGCTATGTAGACCCCATCCCCGGGGATATGCCGGGCTATGACGCCCAGGTGATTATGGCGGCGGGAGCCTTCGTGCAGGGCTCGTCCATCGAACTGTCCGCCGACGGCCCCATCCGTCCGCCCTATGCGGTCTATTTTCAGGGCGGCCTGACCTGGTGTCATGCCAAGCTGGGAATCCTGCTGTCCGTCCAGAAGCTGGCGGATGCCGGGCTGCTTCCTAAATAGTATTTTCACGCGCGCAGGCCGCGCCCCGATCATTGGGGTGCGGCCTGCTGATTTTTATGCAGATATTCTGTGGCAAAATGGGCGGCTGCTGCGCCGTCGGCGGTGGCGGTGACGATCTGGCGCACGGTCTTGGCGCGCAGATCTCCCACGGCAAAGACCCCGGGCAGGGCGGTGCGGGTGGTCTCGTCGGCCAGCACATAGCCGTCTTGATCCGTTTCCAGAATTCCCTGTACCAGTTGAGAGGCCGGGCGCATTCCCACGCAGACGAACAGACCGTCGCAGGGCAGCTCCCATTCCGCCCCGGATTGGGCATCGCGCAGGCCAACCCCGGTCAGGTGCGTCTGTCCCAGCAGGGAACACACCTGCACGCCCGGCGCAAAGCGCACGTTTCCCGCCTGCTCCAGAGCCGACACGGCCGTTTGTTCCGCGCGCAGGCGCTCACGGCGATGGATCAGGGTCACTTTTTGGCAAAGACCGCTGAGCAGCAGCGCCTCGGCGGCCGCCGTGTTGCCGCCGCCTGCCACGGCTACGGTCTTGCCCCTGTACTGCCTGCCGTCGCAGGAGGCGCAGTAGTGTACCCCCTTGCCCGTCAGTTCCTGCTCCCGGGGCAGACCCAGGGGTTTTCGCTCCGCGCCCATGGCCAGAACCACGGCGCGGGCGGTGAGCCTTTCCCGGGAGGTGAATACCGACTTGACCGGAGCGGACAGCTCCAGAGACACCGCCTCCTGCAGCAGGGTCTTTGCGCCGAATTTCTCCGCACTCCGGCGCATCTGCTCTGCCAGCGCATAGCCGCTGACGGCATCCGTGCCAGGGTAGTTGTCGATCTGTTCCGCCAATGCCATCTGGCCTCCCGGCGACAGTTTTTCCGCCACGGCCACGGAAAAGCCCGCCCGGGCGCAGTAGAGGGCCGCCGTATAGCCGCCGGGGCCGCCGCCCACAACGATGACGTCAAAGTGTTGTTCCATGGGTCATTCTCCGCTGTTTTCCCGGAGAAAGGCTTCGATTTTTGCCTTGGAATCCGGCCCCACCAACCGCGCCGCCGCCTTTCCACCGCGGAACAGCACAAGGGTCGGCACGGTGTCAATCTGCAGCTCGGCGGCCTGTTCCGGCAGCTCATCCACATTGACGCGGCCGCAGAGCAGCTCCCCGTGTTCCCCGGCGATCTGCTGCATGGGAAGCTCCAGCCTTCGGCAATAGACGCACCAGGGCGCCCAGAACTCCACCAGCGCTGTGCGCCGCCTTTCCATCAGCTCCTGCAGATAGCTTTCGGGAGTAAAATCCAACAATTCCATGGTCTTGCGCTCCTTTTCCTAAGCGTTTTATTGCTCTTTTAGAAAGTCTGTGCAGTTTTGAAGAAAGTTTTCACATCGTACACAGTTTGTTCAA
>JAQYBZ010000128.1 GCA_029003235.1 Bacillota bacterium | reverse complement strand
GGAGTATGGGATCCCTTACCGGAGCCAAATCCTCACTGCGGAATTTGGACAGCCCTTCCGGTCGGTGCAGGACGCGGCAGCCTTTTTTCGCCTTTACAACAAAGGTGTTGACGTCAGCGAAGAAGCGGTAGAAAAGCTGCTCCAACTGACCGGACGGCAGGATTATCCATTCTATTTGCCAAAGCAGAAACGTCTGGGCATATTTGCCGTCCGGACAGGGGATATTCCCATCAGGATAGAACAAGCGCCACAGACCGGCGCTTTTTAAATCCAAAACAGAAAAATACAGGCAGAGCCTGTGTTTTGGAGGTTTCATGAAGAAACTGCTGAGATTTTTGAAGGATTACCGGCGAGACAGTATCCTCAGCCCTCTGTTCAAAATGTTGGAGGCGCTGCTGGAGCTGCTTGTGCCTCTGATCATGGCATCCATCATCGACAGAGGCATAGGACAGGGAGATACGGGCTATATCGTGCGGATGTGCCTGCTGCTTGCAGCGCTGGCTGTGGCGGGGCTGGCCTGTTCCGTCTCTGCCCAGTTTTTCGCGGCCAGAGCCTCGGCGGGCTTTGCCGCCAGGGTGCGCCACGCCCTGTTTGCCCACATCCAGACCCTTTCCTATTCCGACATTGACCGTATGGGCACGTCAGCCATGATCACCCGTATGACCAGCGATGTGAACCAGCTCCAGACCGGCGTGAATCTGACGCTGCGGCTGCTGCTGCGTTCGCCTTTTATCGTCTTTGGCTCCATGATCATGGCCTTTACCATCAGTGTGCGCTCGGCGCTCATTTTTGCCGGCGCCATTCCCGTGCTGTCCGTGGTTATTTTTGCCATTATGCTCTGGTGCATCCCCCGGTACAAGCAGGCGCAGGAAAAGCTGGACGGTCTGCTGCGGCGCACCCGTGAGAGCCTTTCCGGGGTGCGGGTCATCCGCGCCTTTTGCCGAGAGGACAAAATGGTGGAGGACTTTGACAGCCAGAATGAGAGCCTGACCCGTACACAGCTCCATGTGGGGCGTGTGTCTGTGCTGCTCAACCCTTTGACTTATGTGATCGTCAATCTGGCGATTCTGCTACTCATCCATTCCGGCGCGATACAGGTCAACGCGGGGACGCTGTCTCAGGGACAGGTGGTGGCGCTGTATAACTACATGGCGCAGATCCTTGTGGAGCTGATCAAGCTGGCCAACCTCATTATCAATATTACCAAGTCCGTGGCCTGCGGCAATCGCATCGAGGCGGTGCTGGAAACGGGCGGAGAAATGACGTCTCCCCAGAAGATGCCCCGGATCGGCGGCGACACCGCCGTTGCCTTTCACCATGTGTGCCTGCGCTATGGGCGCTCCGGCGCGGATTCTCTGACGGACATTGACTTTTCTGTAAAGCCGGGGCAGACGGTGGGCATCATTGGCGGCACCGGCTGCGGCAAGACCTCTCTGGTAAATCTGATCCCCCGGTTTTACGACGTGAGCGAAGGCTCGGTGGAGGTAGACGGGGCAGATGTGCGGGAATATCCCCTTAACGCCCTGCGCAGGAAGATCGGCGTCGTGCCCCAAAACGCGGTGCTGTTCCACGGAACCATCCGGGAGAATCTCCGCTGGGGCAAAAAGGACGCCACGGACGATGAAATTTATGATGCCCTGCAGACGGCGCAGGCCAAATCCGTTGCGCTGGAAAAGGGCGGTCTGGACTATGTGCTGGAGCAGGACGGCGCCAACCTCTCCGGCGGCCAGAAACAGCGCTTCACCATTGCAAGAGCGCTGGTGGGAAAGCCGGAGATTCTGATTCTGGATGACAGCGCCTCGGCGCTGGACTTCGCAACGGATGCCGCACTGCGCCAGGCGTTGCGGGCTCTGACACCCAGACCGACGGTGTTTGTGGTCTCCCAGCGGGTCTCTTCCATTCAGCATGCGGACTTGATTGTAGTGCTGGAGGACGGTGTGGTGGCAGGCATGGGTACCCATGAGAGTCTGCTGGCCTCCTGTCAGGTCTATGCAGAGATCTATGCCTCGCAGACAAGAGGGGAGGGCACCCAATGAGCAAAAAGAAACCCGGCGTTTCCGGCAGAACGACCATAGGCAAGGTGCTGCACTATCTGCGCAAATACACTGCGGGGATGGCGCTGTCCTTGCTGTGCGCCGCAGGTTCGGTTGTGCTGACGCTGCTTGCGCCCATTCTGGTGGGCAGAGCCATCGACTGTATCGTAGGCGCAGGTGAGGTAGACTTCGCCGCCGTGGGCGTACTGCTGGCAAAAACGGCGCTGGCGGTGGCCGGGGCTGCTGTGCTTCAATGGCTGACGGGGGAGCTGAATAACCGGGTAACTTACCGGGTGGTTCAGGACATTCGCGCCGAAGCCTTCCGCAAGCTGCAGAGTTTGCCCCTGTCCTATCTGGACAGCCAGCCCCACGGGGAGATCATCTCCCGGATGATTGCCGATGTGGAGCAGTTTGCCGACGGCCTGCTCATGGGCTTCAGTCAGCTTTTTACCGGTGTCATTACCATCTTCGGCACCATCGGTTTTATGTTTGCCATCCGCTGGCAGATCGCTCTGGTGGTGGTCTTGCTGACGCCGCTTTCCCTGCTGGTGGCGCGCTTCATTGCCACGCGCACCTACAGCCTGTTCCACCGCCAGTCTCAGACCCGGGCGGAACAGACGGGACTCATTGAGGAAATGATCGGCAACCAGAAGACCGTACAGGCCTTTTGCCACGAGCAGGAGGCACTGGAACAGTTTGACGAGATCAATGAGCGATTGGAGGACTGCTCGGCACGGGCGACCTTTTTCTCCTCTCTGACCAATCCCTCTACCCGATTTATCAACGCGCTGGTCTATGCCGCTGTGGGGCTGGCAGGCGCTTTGACCTGCATCGCCACGGCCGGGACGGTAAATCCCTTTACCGTGGGACAGCTTTCCTGCTTCCTCAGCTACGCCAACCAGTATACGAAGCCCTTTAACGAGATCTCCGGTGTGATCGCGGAGCTGCAAAATGCCCTGGCCTGTGCCCAGCGGGTGTTTGAGCTGATGGAGCAACCGCCGCAAAGCTCCGACACGGACAACAGCAATCTGCCGCCGGTGAAAGGCAACGTCAGCTTGCAGGACGTGTGCTTCTCCTATACGCCGGAGAAGAAACTCATTGAGCATCTGAACCTGCAGGTGCATGCCGGACAGCATATCGCCATTGTGGGTCCCACAGGCTGTGGGAAGACCACCCTCATCAACCTGCTCATGCGCTTTTACGATGTGGATCAGGGTGTAATCGCCGTAGAAGGGGAGGACATCCGAACCGTGAAGCGCAGCAGTCTGCGCAGAAGCTACGGCATGGTGCTGCAGCAGACCTGGCTCAAGACCGGTACGGTGCGGGAGAACATTCTTCTGGGCAGTGAGAACGCCACGGAGGAACAGATGCTTGCCGCAGCAAAGGCGGCCCATGCCGACAGCTTTATCCGCCGACTGCCACAGGGCTATGACACGGTCATTGGGGAAAACGGATGCGAGCTGTCTCAGGGACAACGGCAGCTTTTGTGTATTGCGCGGGTCATGCTCTGTCTGCCGCCCATGCTGATTCTGGACGAGGCGACATCCTCCATCGATACCCGCACGGAGCTGCGCATCCAGCGCGCCTTTGACCGCATGATGGAGGGCAGAACCAGTTTTGTGGTGGCGCACCGCCTGTCAACCATCCGGCAGGCCGACGTTATTCTGGTCATGCGGGACGGAAGGGTGGTGGAGCAGGGGAGCCATGAGGCGCTTTTGCAGAAGAATGGCTTCTATGCCCAGCTATATAACAGCCAGTTTGCCCCCTGAACGGCAATACGCCGCGGAAGTTCCCTTCCGCGGCGTATTTTGTAAGATACAGTTCAGAATTTTGCAAGAAAGCTCTGCAATCTGGGGCTGTCGGGATTGGAAAACAGCTTTTCCGGTGCGCCCTGTTCCACCACGGCGCCGTTGTCCATGAAGACCACCCGGTCGGAGACCTCCCGGGCAAAGCGCATTTCGTGGGTCACGATGACCATAGTCATGTGCTCCTGCGCAAGCTGGCGGATGACCTTCAGGATCTCACCGGTGAGCTCCGGGTCAAGGGCAGAGGTTGGCTCGTCAAAAAAGAGGATTTCCGGCTTCATGGCAAGAGCCCGTGCAATGGCGACCCGCTGCTGCTGGCCGCCGGAGAGCTGGCAGGGATAGGCCTGCGCCTTATCCGACAGACCCATTTTTTCCAGCAGTGCTTCCGCCGTGGCCTGCGCCTCCTGCTTGGACAGCTTCAGAACAGAAACTTGGGCGTCCGTCAGGTTCTTCATCACCGTATAGTGCGGGAACAGATTGAAATTCTGGAATACCAGCCCGAAGCTGCGTGCAGCTTTTTTCTGAACGCTGCGGCTGGCGTAGACTGCCTTGCCGTCGCCGTCATTCCAGGCCACCGGCATGCCGTCATAGATGATTTCACCGCTGTCAATGCGGGTCAGCAGAGTGGCGCAGCGCAAAAGGGTGGACTTGCCGGAGCCGGAGGGGCCGATGATGGAGACGACCTCGCCGGGGGAGACGCACAGGTCAATGCCCTTGAGCACCTGCGTGTCAGCATAGGATTTTTTGATCTGATTCATGGTAAGAATATGCATGGCCACACCCCCTAGTGATAGTAGGAAAGGCTTTTTTCCGCCTTTGCCATGACAAACGCCACCAGCGCGTTAAAGACGTAATAGAATACGGCGGCCACTAAAAACGGCACCACCGTGGCCTCCTTGGCCACAAGCTGTTTTGCAATGGTGAACATCTCTGCGTAGGCGATGACAAATGCCAGAGAGGTGTCCTTGATGAGGGTGATGACCTCGTTGGTCACCGGCGGCAGCACATGCTTGACCACCTGAGGCAGAACGATCTTGAAGAAGGTCTGTCCTTTGCTGTAGCCCAGCACCTGCGCCGCTTCATACTGACCTTGCGGGATGGCCTGCATACCGGCGCGGAAGATCTCAGCAAAATAGGCGGCGTAGTTGATGGAAAAGGCAATAATCACGGCGTAAAACTGATAATTCAGGGTGATGGGGATGCCCAGCAGGAAATAGGGGCCGAAATAGACCAGCATGAGCTGGAGCATGAGGGGCGTACCCCGCAGAAGGGATATCATCACGCCCAGCAGGCCGCTGACCGGATTCAGACGGCTCAGAGTCTGGCAAAAGCGGTTAGGAAAGCGCCGGAGAAAGGTAAAGGGGTAAATGCGGGACATCTTGCCAAGGGTGACAAGCATCCCCAGAGGCAGGGAGAAAAGCAGCGTCAGACAGAAGATCATCACTGTCCGGCCCATGCCCTGTGCCATTTGTTGTAAGATCTGTAAAACAGTCATAATAACCTCACAGTGGAATAATACGATTCGTTCCCCTGCGGCAAAGCCGCGCCGGATGATTCGCTGTGCAGTATGATTCGGCAGATATGCGTATAAGGCAGCCCCGGGGGAAGGGCTGCCTTATATGGATTGAGATTATTTGCCCAGACAGACAGCGTCGGACAGACCGTATTTTTCCGCCAGTTGGTCAAAGGTGCCGTTGCTTACCAACTGGTTCAGGGCGTCTTCCACCTGCTTGCACAGCTCCGTATTGCCCAGCTTGAAACCAATGCCGTACTGCTCCGAAGCGATGCTCTCGTCAAGGATCACATAGCCGTCGCCCCTCTGTGCTACCTGATACTGTGCCACACCGATGTCAATGGCAATGGCATCTACAGTACCGGCCTCCAGATTCAAAAAGGCCGTGTTATAGTCGGGAACCTCCAGAAGCTCTGCAAAGGAGGAAGAAAGGGCTTTGTTTTCCTCAGAGGCGTCGTCTCCGGTGAGGGCGGCCAGTGCCGAGGAATCGGCCTGTACGGCCACGTTTTTTCCGGCCAGGTCCGCAGGAGCGGAAATGCCGCTGTCGGCCTTGACCACAATGACCTGAGAGTTGTCCACATAGGGCATGGACCAGGTGTAGTCGTCTTCCCGGCCGTTCATGGTGAAGCCGTTCCAGATGCAGTCGATGTAGCCGGAGTTCAGCTCCATATCCTTGGAATCCCAGTCGATGGGCTTCTTGACCAGCTCCCAGCCCAGCAGGTCGCATACGGCCTGCGCCAGCTCCAGATCAAAGCCGGTGTATTCGCCGTTGTCGTCCACATAGCCGTAGGGAGGGAATTCCGCGTCAAAGCCGACGGTAAAGGTACGAGTGCCGGATTCTCCGGCGGGAGCAGTGGTGTCTGTGCCCGATTCGGCGGCAGAGCAGCCGCACAGGGCAAACAGGGAAAGGAGCATCACAGATGCCAGAAGCAGAGAAACGATTTTTTTCATTTTATAAGACCTCTTTCATCAAAGTTATTTATGGGCGCACATGACCCGGAACAGCGTTTGAACTGTTCCGCAATGTCGTCCCATAAAATAGCCCTGATTCTTTGCCAGCGCCGTACGGAAGCTGGGCAGAGAGGTAAGATTCAAAATCGAAGATTGCTTCATAGTCATTCACTTCTCTTGTATAAATATGTGGCTATTTTACAAAAAATTTCCTGTGTAGTCAAGAAGCAGCTCCCGGAAAAACACACTTTTGTCAAAATGCACGGATTCTTTGCTAAATTAGGCCGATTCTTTGGGCATAATTG
>JAQYBZ010000127.1 GCA_029003235.1 Bacillota bacterium | reverse complement strand
AAAAAGCTGCCTCAAATGCGCCGGTGAGGGCGCGTTTGAGGCAGCCGCTTTCAAAGTCAGAACAATTCCTTCTGCAAAAGGGAAACCAGTGTCTTGACTGCATCCTCTTCGTCCGGCCCCTCTGCCGTCAGCGTCACTTCGGTGCCGGTGACGATGGCCATGGACAGCACGCCAAGCAGACTTTTGGCATTGATCCGGCGCTCGTCCGCCTCAATCCAGATGCTGGAACGGAAATCGTTGGCCTTCTGGATGAAGTAGGTCGCCTGTTTGTTGTGAAGACCGGACTCGCATTTGACAGTGGTTTTCTCGGTATACATGATTTTTCGCTCCTTTGATATGTCACCTGATATGTCCCTGACTGGTACAAAATATCGCTCTAAGTATACAGATTTCAGGGGCAAATGTCAACAGAATTCTGCAATTGTAACGCCGTCTTCGCCTTCCCCGTAGACCCCAAGACGGAATTTTTTGACATTTTTGTTCTTTTTCAGTTCCTCGTGCACCATTTTTCGCAGAATCCCTGCGCCCTTGCCGTGGATGATGCGCACCTGCTGCAGGTTGGCCAGATAGGCGTTGTCCAGAAACTGCTGCAGCACGGCGGAGGCCTCCAGCGAGTCCATCCCCCGCAGATCCAGCTCCGGCGAGGTGGCCACGTTCTTAAACTCCCTTTGGGTCTTTTCGATGAATTTCTTCACCTCTGTGGGCTCGTTCTCCAGCAGATAGACCTCCTCCGGCCTGGCGCTGACCTTCAGGATACCGGCCTGAAGCTGATAGCTGCCGTCCTTGTTGCACGCCAGCACCGTGGCCTTGGTGCCCAGCTTGATCAGCTCCACCGTGTCGCCCACGGCAATGGCGCGGCTGGGTTTGGGACGCGCCTGCTGAGGCTTCTGGGGCGTCAGCTTTCGCTCGGCCTCGTTGAGACTGCGCCGCAGCTCCGCCTGCCGTTCGTTGATCCCCTGGGCGTCGGCGGCATCCTTCATCTGCTTGCGCAGGGCTTTGAGCTCGTCGTAGACCGCGTTAGCCGTGCGGCGGGCTTCATCCAGAATATACTGCGCCTCCGCCCTGGCCTTGGCTTCGGCCTTTTCCTTTTCCTTTTTGATCTGGGCGTAGTATTCGTCGGATTTCTGCTTGGTCTTTTCCGTCTCCAGCCGCAGGCGCTCGGCCTCCAGCCGCGCCGTTTCCATCTGCTGGCGCTGCTGCTCCAACTGGTTGAGCACGTCTTCAAAGTCCAGATCGTTCTGGCTGACGGTGCTGCGCGCTGCGTTGAGAATCTGCTCCGGCAGACCCAGACGGCGGGAGATGGCAAAGGCGTTGGACTTGCCGGGTACGCCGATCAGGAGCCGGTAGGTGGGTTGGAGGGTCTGTACGTCAAATTCGCAGGAGGCGTTGATCACCCCGGCGGTGCGCATGGCGTATACCTTTAACTCCGCATAGTGGGTGGTAGCCGCCACCCGGCTGCCGTTTTTGCGGCAGAATTCGATGAGGCTGATGGCCAGCGCTGCGCCCTCCGCCGGGTCGGTGCCCGCTCCCAGCTCGTCAAACAGCACCAGCGTCTCGTCGTCGCACTGATCTACGATCTGGACAATGTTTTTCATCTGGGCGGAGAAGGTGGACAGGCTCTGCTCGATGCTCTGCTCGTCGCCGATGTCCGCCAGCACCTTGGAGAAAACGGAAACGGCGCTGCCGTCGTCGGCGGGAATGTGCAGGCCGCACTCGGCCATAAGGGTCAGAAGCCCGATGGTCTTCAAAGTGACGGTCTTGCCGCCGGTGTTGGGGCCGGTGATAATCAGGGTATCAAAGTCCATGCCCAGCCGCACGGAGATGGGCACGACCTTTTTTGCGTCAATGAGGGGATGGCGCGCCTGTTTCAGCTCCAGCGACCCATCGGTGCGGATGACCGGCTCGATGGCCTTCATGGCAAACGACAGCTTCGCCCGGGCAAAAATCACGTCCAGCCCCACCAGCAGGGTATAGTCCTGCCCGATGGTCTCCAGAAAAGAGGCGGCCTCGGCGGACAGCTCCGCCAGAATCCGCTCGATCTCCTTCTTTTCCCGCAGCAGCAGCTCCCGCAGGGCGTTGTTGGCGTTGACCGAGGACATGGGCTCGATAAAAAAGGTGGAGCCCGTGGCGGACACGTCGTGAATCAGGCCGGGAATTTCGTTTTTGAATTCGGACTTTACCGGCACCACATAGCGGTCGCTGCGCATGGTGATGATGGGATCGCGCAGGTATTTGGCATAGGCCGGAGAGGAAATGAGCTTTTGCAGGGATTCTTTGATTTTGGCGCTCTGCACCCGCATATGGCGGCGAATGTCCGCCAGCTCGGTGCTGGCGCTGTCGGCGATTTCGTCCTCGGACAAAATGGAGCCGTAGATTTTTTCCTCCAGATATTTGTTGGGCGTCAGAGCGGCGAACATCCAGCTAAGGCTGCTGTCCCCGTCGCCGTCGCTGTAGTCCTTGACCATGCGGGCGCAGCGCAGCACGCCGGCGATGTGGAGCAGCTCCACCGGATTGAGGCAGCCGCCCCGGTCGGCTCTGTCCAGACTGGGGCGCACGTCCTGCACCTGTTGAAAGCCCGGCGCTCCCTTGAGGGTAATGAGGCGGCAGGCCGCCGAGGTCTGGCGCTGCAAATCTTCAATGTCGCGGGCGTCCGTAAGGGGACGCAGCTCCCGGCAGCGCTGCTTTCCCTCCTGGCTGACGGCGCAGTCCGCCAGTTTTTCCAGCACCGCATCCAATTCCAGCTTTTTCAGGGATTTTTCGTACAGTTCAGACATATTCTATCTCCGTCAGGTCAAAAAAAGTGATTTGTAAAAGTCCAGCGTATAAAAGCCGTGTTCCAGTTGCGTGGTGAGAAAGGTCTCCGTCACGCCGCTGAGCTCCCCCAGCGCTTCGTCGCTGAGGGAAAAGGAGAACAGCTTTTTCTCGTCGCCCCGGACAATATGGCGCATGGCGGCCAGCGTCCCGGCGCTCACCGGAAGGCGCAGGCCGTCCAACTGGGGCGACGCGCACCCGGCGCACTGCAAGACCCCATGAAACACGTTGAAGCGCTCCGGCGACGGTGCGCCGCACAAAGCGCAGCCGGACAGATCCGGCTCAAAGCCCGCAAGGCAGGCCGCTTTCAGCTCAAAGGCCGCCTTGACCAGCGGCTGGGGGCGGCTGCGGCGGCAGAGGATATACAGGCTGTTGAGCAGCAGCGACAGCAGCCGGGGGTTGGGGCAGTCCTCCTGCGCCAGCAGCTCCGCCACCTGGGCAAAATAAGAGCCCAGGGCAAGCAGCTCGATGTCCTCCCGAAGCTGCCGAAACTGCTCGATGGCCACGGCCTCGTTGATGGTTGCCCGGGCGCGGTAGTCAAACACCGTAAACTCCGAGTAGGCCAGAAGCTGGCAGGCGCTTTTCAGGGGGCTTCTGCCCCGTTTGACGCCCCGCGCCCGCAGGGTCATGCGCCCGTAGTCCCGGGTCAGCACCGTCAGCAGCCGATCCGCCTCGCCGTATTCCGTTTCCCGCAGGACAATGCCCTCTGTTTTCAAATACATGGTCTGTTCCCGTTTTCTATGTAAGGCAGACCCGGAAGCTCCGGGTCTGCGCCTCATGCGGATATTTTTTCCTCGTTCCGGCTTGCCTCTTTATAGAGCAGGTACACCTCCGGCGCACCGGTTTGTAAAAACAGCTTCCAGTAAAATCCAGCGTTCATCACAGGCAAACCCTCCATTTCATACTATCCATAGGATTTACCTTTGTGCAGAACCTATACAGGGAAAAATTTGACCGTTACCGGTAGCCGAAGTTGCGGATCAGGGCGTCGCTGTCGCGCCAGTGCTCCTTGACCTTGATCCAGGTTTGCAGATACACCTTGGTGCCCATGAATTTTTCGCAGTCGGCGCGCGCCATGGTGCTGATTTTTTTCAGCATCTGCCCCTGTTTGCCGATAATGATGCCCTTGTGAGAAGCCTTTTCGCAATAGATGGTGGCCTCCACGTCCACGATGCCATTGTCCCGCTCGGAAAAGCGGGTGATTTCCACCGCCGTGCCGTGGGGGATCTCCTTGTCCAGACACCAGAGCATTTTTTCCCGGATGATCTCAGCAATCACCTGCCGCTCCGGCTGGTCGGAGGTCATGCCGTCGGGGAAAAGCTGGGGGCCGGCCACGGCATAGCCCTCACAGGTCTGCAAAAGCTCCTCCACGCCCTCGCCGGTTTTGGCCGAAATGGGAATGATGGCGTCAAAGTCAAAGGCCTTGGCGTACACGGCCATGACGGCCAGCAGTTCGTCCTTTTCTACCGTGTCGATCTTGTTGATAACCAGCGTCACCGGCTTCTTGCCCTGACCAAGCTGGGCAAGAAGCCCCTGCTCCTGCGGGCCGATGTTGGCGATGGGCTCCACCACCAGCAGCACGGCGTCCACGTCCGATACGGATTCCTCCACCACGCCCACCATGTAGTCGCCCAGACGGGTACGGGGCTTATGGAAGCCCGGCGTGTCGATGAAAACGATCTGGGTGTCGCCCCGGCTGAGGACGCCGCAGATGCGGTTTCGGGTGGTCTGCGCCTTATTGGAGACGATGGCGACCTTTTCGCCCACCATCCGGTTGACCAGTGTGGACTTTCCCACGTTGGGACGTCCGCAGATGGTGATCATTGCAGCTTTTGTAATCATTGCCTTACCTCTTCAAATCGATTTGGGCGCAGATGGCCTCCTCCCGGGCGCGCATCTGCCGCTTCATTTCTCCCTCGTCCACATGGTCGTAGCCCAGCAGGTGCAGCACCGAGTGGATGGTCAGATAGCCCACCTCCCGCTGGAGGGAATGGCCGAACTGCTCTGCCTGCCGCCGGGCGTGCTCCAGAGAAATGGCCATGTCTCCCAAAGGCAGCAGGCCGGTCTCCGGGTCGAGGTAGGGGCTTAAATCCTCCGGCAGCGCGCCGGGCCGGAACTGAAACATAGGGAAGGACAACACGTCCGTGGCGCTGTCCACCTGCCGGTAGGCGCGGTTGATGGCGCGAATGGACGAATCGTTGGTCACAAGGACGTTGATCTCACAGGGCGCACCCACCTTTTCCGCGCACAGGGCGGCTGTGATGCACTTTTTCAAGTGCAGGGTCAACGGGAGGCTGCGCAGGCCGCCCCCGTCTTCATAGGTCACCTGAATCTTGTGGTTCATTTCGTTTTCCTCTTGTATGAATTGGCTGCCGGTTTCTTTCCGGCCTGCTCATAGCGGTCGTAGGCCGCCACAATGGCCTGCACCAGCGCATGGCGCACCACGTCGCTGGCCGTCAGGCGGCAGATGGCGATATCCGGCACGTTCTCCAGCACCTTGAGCGCCTCCCGCAGGCCGCTGACCTTGTCGGCAGGCAGGTCGATCTGGGTGATGTCGCCGGTAATGACGATTTTGGAGCCGAAGCCCAGCCGGGTCAGGAACATTTTCATCTGCTCCCGGGTGGTATTCTGCGCCTCGTCGAGAATAATAAAGCTGTCGTCCAGGGTTCTGCCCCGCATATAGGCCAGAGGCGCCACCTCGATGTTGCCCCGTTCCAGATATTTCTGGTAGGTCTCGGGGCCAAGCATATCAAACAAAGCGTCGTACAAAGGCCGCAGGTAGGGGTCTACCTTGTTTTGCAGATCGCCGGGCAGAAAGCCCAGCCGCTCTCCGGCCTCCACCGCAGGACGGGTGAGAATGATGCGGTTGACGGACTTTTCCCGAAAGGCCGCCACCGCCGCAGCCACCGCCAGATAGGTCTTGCCCGTGCCGGCAGGCCCCACGCCGATGGTCACGGTGTTTTTCCGGATGGCCTTCATATAGCGCTGCTGCCCCAGGGTCTTGGCCTTGATGGGCTTGCCCTTGGCGGTGATGCAGACCACATCCTTGGCCATTTCGGAGATCTTGTCGTCGTTGCCGCTTTTCACCAGATCGATGAGATAGCGCACCTTCTGCTCGTCAATGATCTCTCCCTTGGCCGCCAGAGACAGCAGCCCCTCAATGGCGCGGCAGCCCTTGTCCACGGCCTCCACGTCGCCGGTGACTTTCAGCTCCGTATCCCGGTTGGTCACCTGCACGCCAAAGGTCTGTTCGATTTTTTTGATGTTTTCGTCAAAGGAGCCAAACACGCTGATTAGCTGTTCAATTCGCTCCGCGTTGATCGTCCGTTCCAATTTCTCCATCCTCTCCCATGAGCGGCAGCGGCACGGTGCGGGCGATCATCTCCTCACAGGAGAGCGCTCCAGACAGCACATAGCCCCCCGCCGCCTTGGTCAGGCGGTAGTCCTCCTGCAAAATCGTCCCCGCCACCATGGATTGGCGCACGCTGTTTTGGATATACTCCGTCAAAAGCGCCTGCGCCACGCTTTGGGGCAGCTTTTCGGGCTGCAGCTCATACTCGCGGACGATCTCCGTTTCTACGGTCAGGGGGAAAACATACCCGCCCGGCAGGGACAAAACCCTGCTGTCTATCATTTTATCACAGGTACCACTGAAAATTCCACTGTTTCCTGATAAATTTATTCTTTTTCTGCCAAAGATCAGGCTGACATGGCGATACTCCCGGCCGGTGTAGACCTTCTGGGCGTATTCCGCGGGAATGGTGACCTGCTGCTCGTGGAGGGTCATGGCATAAATTTCCGCCATGGCGCGTGTCACCTGGGTGTGGGTCTCCCAGCTTGCCACGCCGGACACCAGAAGCTGTCCCGCCAGCACCGCGTCCCCGCTCTGCACCTGGGCAAAGCCGTTGAGCACGCTCATGGAGGTAATGACCCCTGCGCGCTTGGCCACGACATTGGCCGCCACCCGGCGATCCCGGTTGGTGGCGTCCGGCTCCCGCTCCGAGACCAGCACCGTGACCACGCCTCCCGAACGGTTCACCGCCAGCCATTGCAGAGCGGGAATCCGGTTGAGCATCTGATTTTTCAGCATCTGAGAGTCGATGTCGGAGCCTTTGGTGCCGAAACGGACGCCCAGATCGTCCAGTTCCCTTAAAATTTCCTGAGCGGGTATCGTCTCATTGCCCTGCACCTGCAAAAACCAGACGTAATTCTGCAAAAACAGGGTCAGCGCCACCGCCAGCAGCAGCCCGGCCACCAGCACGGGACGCGCCAGCACACCGTAAAACACGGCGCGAAAGCCGCACTGCTTTAAACATTCCAGCGTACACAGTTCCCGCATGGCGGCCTGCTCCGCCGCCTGCACATCCCGCAGAAGCACCCGGCAGCGCAGGTGCAGCTCGTCGGGCTTTTCCACGTCCCAGAAGGCGATGCCCCGCTGGGCAAAGCGGTTGAGGCAGCGCTCAGGCTCCGCGCCCGTCAGCTCCACAATGGCGTAGCCCCGGAAAAAGAACACCAGCGCTCTCACAGGCAGGGCTCCTTCCGGTACTGGACGCTTTCGATCTGGCCGAAAACGGCCACCCGCTCCCGGTTCATCAGGGAGATGTCCAGATTTTGTCCGCAGATGCAGATACAGCCCGCCCGGCTGGCAATCTGGATGCGCTGGGGCGTATATTCCAGAATCCCCTTATGCTGAATGACGATGGCCTCGCTGCGCCCTTTCAGCTCCACCGTGGGGTCTGACGAGAGGATCTCGGACGGCAGGTCGATCTTTCTGGAAATCTTCTGCAAAAACCCGTGTTCTCTGTCCATGGTTTGCCCTTCCTTTCCGCCGTATCTGCTATATCCTATGCGCCCACAGGCAATTTTTTCCTTTCCGCCGCATATATTCCGGCGGGTGATGCTTTGTGAAACCGGCTTTGCGCCGTGGGGCGCTGGTGCTGATCGTGCTGCTGCTGGGCAGCTTTCTGCTCTTTTCCTCTCTTGTGCGGCAGGCCGCCTTGGAGGGACTGGGGCTGTGCGCCAAGGTATTGGTGCCGTCCTTATTCCCCTTTTGCGTACTGTCCAATCTGTTGATCCTCATGGGCTGCGACCGCAGTCTGGGACGGCGCACCGGGCGGCTGATGCCCGCCTTGTTCGGCGTAAGTCCCAACGGCGCGGCGGCGTTGTTTCTCGGCTGCGTGGGGGGCTTTCCCGTGGGCGCCATGACCATCGCCCGCCTCTACAGCCGGGGCAGCATCACCAGAGACGACGCCTGCCGGCTCAGCGCCTTTTGCTGCAACGCAGGCCCTGCCTTTCTTCTGGGCGCTGCCGGGGCGCATCTGCTTGGCTCGGCCACCGCCGGCGCGCTGCTGCTGTCCGTGCATCTTCTGGCGGCGGTTCTGACAGGGATGCTGCTCAGCGGCGGCAGCGCCCCCGTCCGGCGGGAAGCGCCGTCTCCGCCGCAGCCGCCTCTGCCCTTTTCCGCCGCCTTTCCCCAGGCGGTGAGCCAGGGCTGCACGGGCATGGTGCAGCTATGCGGCTTTGTGGTGTTTTTCAGCGTGATTCTGGCGCTGGCAAGGCGGCTGCCTGCGGGCGACAACCTGCTGCGGCTGCTGGCCGGTGTACTGGAGGTGTCCTGCGGCATCGAATCTCTGCAGGGTCTGGCGGATTTCCCCGCCTTTGTCTCGGCGGCGGCGGTGCTGGGCTGGAGCGGCCTGTGCGTCCACTGTCAGACAGCCTTCGTGCTGCAGGGCTGCGGTCTGAAGCTGCGCTCCTATCTGCGGGGCAAGCTGCTCCACACCGCCCTGTCCGTTCTGCTGGCCGTCCCCGCCGCGCTGCTCTGGGGCGTTTTGTCCTGTCGCCCGGCACTGCCCACTGTGAAACAGGCGCTGCTGGCACCGGCGCTGGCGGCCGTAGCGGGACTGCTTTTGCTTTTTTCCAAAAGAGGGGTAGAAAAGCCGGACACGATTTGATATAATCGGAGTATCTGACAGGAAACGAGGGCTTTTCATGCTGTTTCGGAAACATGTGGCAAAATTCTGCGCCTACTGCGCCCACGCCGGAAAGGTGGATCACGAGCAGATGCTCTGCCGGAAATACGGCTTTGTCTCCTGCGGCCACAAGTGCCGCCATTTTCGCTACGACCCCCTTAAGCGCACGCCGCCCCGTTTTTCCGCTAAGGATTTTTCCCAGTTTGACGAGCAGGATTTTTCTTTCTGAAGGAAGAATCAGCAAACGCGCCGCAGATTCCAAAGAATCTGCGGCGCGTATTGTTGTTTTCTGTTTATTGGCCGTCAGGTTGACAGAACCAGTTGGGCTGGGGGCTTTGCGCCCCCTGTGCGGACAAAAACCGGTAGGCCGGCTCGGCGCCGTTGACCAGAATCTGTACCGCCCGGACGCCGTCCAGCGCCGCCAGCGTGGCAGTAATCGCCCGCATCTGGCCGCACTCGGCGGAATAGCTCTCTGCGCCGGGATAGGCCTCGTTGAGATCCACCGTGCAGATGCCGTGAGTCACCTTGACCGAGGCCACCTGCAGGCTGCCGGAAAAGGGGTTGCTTACGCCGTTGCCCGACGGATAGGACAAAAGCGCCTGTAGCACCGCCCGCTCCGCCGACTCGCTGCTGGTGAGCTTCACCCGCAGGGGAATGGCGTGGAGCTTGGCGCTGCTCTGCTCCGGCAGATAGATGGTGGCGTCCAGCTCGTTCAGATCCGGTCTGACCGGGCCGACGGCGCTGCCGTCATAGACGAAGCCCCCGGAAATATCCAGATACAGGTAGGTCTCCTGCCTGCGTCCCTCCACATAGAACTGCACCTCGGAAATGGTGTCCAGCTCCGTCAGGGTATTGACCACCGAAAGCAAGGTGGTGCGCTCCTGCTGCTCCGACTCCGGCCGGTTTGCCACAAAGTCCGCCGTAAAGTCCACGGCGCACACGCCGTTTTCCACGTTGATGTCCAGCAGAGACACGCCCTCGGGGATGGTGGGGTACATTCCCGCGGTCTGAGGGCCGGCGATGAGCTGTTCCACCAGATACTGGGGAAGCTGGCTTGCGTCCATATGGGGAATCGTCCGCTTTTCCGCCAGCAGATAGCGGCTGCTTTCGTCGGAAAAATACAGCAGAATTTCCAGATTGCTGGCGTCGGCGCTGTCGTCCTGCAAAAGCAGATCCTCCTCGGAGAGGGTGGTCTGGCGCAGGATCCCGCCGCCGCTGGTCACGGCCATGATGCACACGCTTTTGACGCCGCTGAGCTGGAGCATGGTCTTGGCGATACAGGCGTCGGCAATGGAGGCATTGACTCCCGTCAGCGCCTCGTAGCCCCCGCTGAGCCGCAGGGTCAGCACTCCCTCCCCGGAAACAGCGGAGACCAGCTCCGTGTCCTGGGGGAAGGGCAGTACCAGCGATTCGTCCGCAGGCCCCTGCAGATACAGGGCAAACAGCTCTTCCACCTCCGGCGTCTGCGTTCCCAGCTCCCGGGTCTGCGCCGCTATAACGCCGCTGTCGCCGTCATAGCCCGTCTGCACCGTGCGGTAGTAAAAATCAAAGGGCTGTACCGCATCCGTCTGCCCGGCCTGCTGTTTTGTGCAGCCCGCCGAAAGGAGCAGCACCAGCGCAGCGGCCGCCGCCAAAAGGCGGCGCTTGATCCCAGTCGTCATGGCCTGTCCTCCTGCATATCAAAGTATGGGAACACCACGGAAAAGCGGCTGCCGCCGCCCTCCCGCTGAGAGACGGTGATGACGCCGTCGTTGCGCTGCACCATGTCGTGGACGATGGACAGCCCCAGTCCCGCGCCGCCCGCCTTGCGGGAGCGCGCCTTGTCCACCCGGTAGAAGCGCTCAAAAATATGCTCCCGCGCCTGTTCGGGGATGCCTACGCCCGTGTCGTCCACCTGCAGGGTCACATTCTCACCGTCGTGGCGGACCGTAATATTCACGCTTCCCTCGGGGCGGTTGTATTTAATGGCGTTTTCCGCCAGATTGAACACGATCTGATACAGGTCGTCCTCCACGGACAGCACCGTGCAGCCCGGCTGACACTGGCAGTCCAGCGCGATGTGCTGCTGTCCGGCCAGCGGCGTGAGCATACGCATGACCCGTCCGACCACGGCGCCCGCGTCCACCAGCTCGTGCTCCTGTGCAGGGGTGCTGTCCAGCTTGGTCAGCTCCAGCAGCTTTTCCGACAGGCGGGTCAGGCGGTCGGCCTCACTGCCGATGTCCGCCACAAATTCCCGCATGGTGGCCGCGTCCATGTCGTTCTGCAAAATGGAGTCGGACAGGAGCTTAATGGACGCCAGAGGCGTTTTCAGCTCGTGGGAGGCGTTGGAGACAAACTCCTTACGCACCTGCTCCGACTGGTTGAGCCGGTCGGACAGCTCGTTAAAGGCGCGCCCCAGCCGCTCCATCTCGTCATGGCCACGCACATGGAGCTTTGTCTGGTAATTGCCGTCGCGCATCTGGCGCACGGATTCCAGCAGCCGCTGCACCCGCCGGGAAAAGGCCACGGAGAAGAACACGGAAAACAGCGCCACCGCCCCGGCCAGCACGGCGGAAATGCGCAGAATGTTGGTCTGCAAAGCGGCAATGAGCGCGCCCTGATCCGTGTCGTACTCCATGAGATATACGGCGCCCACCAGCTTATTGTAGGCCATAATGGGCATGGCCGCCTGACTTTCCAGCGCCCCGTCGCGGTAGGTAATGTAAAACACGTCGTTGCCGGACAGCGCCTCCACAATCTGGGGCAGCAGCGCCAGCTTGCCCTCGGCGTTGTCCCGCTCCAGAGAGTCGTAGAGCGCCAGCCCCTGGGGATCGGTGACGATGACCCGGTTGGTGTGCAGATCGTCCACGGATTCCACGGCGTCGTGTACCGTCTGGCTGTCCATGGCCGTCAGCGCCGACAGAGACGAGACGAAAAGCTGGGCTTTGTCCTCCATGGCGGTCTTTTGGGCGCGAAAAACCAGATTGCGGATGGTCATGGGGGCATAGATATTCAGAAACAGCAGCACCGCGATGGTAATGAGAAAATAGGCGGCCGCATAGCGAAGCTGGGTGCTGGAGGGCACCAGCCGCCGCCGAACCTTAGCCTTTGAAATAGTACCCAACTCCCCACTTTGTCATAATGTGCCGGGGCTCCGCCGGATTGTCCTCCAGCTTTTCCCGGATGCGGCGGATGTGGACGTCCACCGTGCGGATGTCGCTGCGGTAGTCGTCGCCCCAGATGGTGTCCAGCAGATTCTCTCTGGAATAGACCCGGTTGGGGTTGCGGATGAGCAGCTCCACCAGATCGAACTCCTTGGCCGTCAGCTCCACCTGCACACCGTCGCGGTAGGCGTTGCGGCTGCTGGCGTCGATCATGATATGCCCCCGGGTCACCCGGCTGTCCTGACTCTTTTTTCCGCTGCGGCGCAGCAGCGCCCGCACCCGCGCCTTCAGCTCCAGAATGTTGAAGGGCTTGGTCAGATAGTCGTCGGCGCCGTGCTCAAAGCCCAGCAGCTTGTCCATGTCCTCGGTCTTGGCCGTGAGCATGATAATAGGCACGTCGGAAAATTCCCGGATGCGGCGGCAGGCCGTCAGGCCGTCCATTACCGGCATCATCACGTCCAGAATGATCAGCCCGATCTCCGGGTCGGCGGCAAGCTGCACCGCCTCCAGCCCATTGGCGCCGGTAATGACCTCGTAGCCGTCGTTTTGCAGGTTGAAGCGGATGCCCTTCACCAGCAGTTCTTCATCGTCCACAATTAAAATTTTCATAGTTTACCCCACTGTTATATACGGCCGGAGCTTTTCCAGCGTCTTTTCTCCGATGCCGTCAATGTTGAGCAGCTCCTCCACGGAGGAAAAGCCGCCGTTGTTTTGCCGGTAGTCCAAAATGCGCTGCGCCAGCGTCTCGCCGATGCCCGGCAGGGTCATGAGTTCCTCTCTGGTGGCGGAATTGAGCGCCACGGGTGCAGCCTCGGTCTGCTCTGCAGACGGCTGGGTCTGTTCCGTGGATGCGGCCGTGGCAGCCGTGGTCAGGGTCTGCTCCGGCTGCCGCTGGGTGGACACGGAAACCGTCTGCAGCGAGCGGCGTCCCAGATAGAAGCCGCCCATAAACACCAGAAAGGCGGCAGTCACGGCCAGAATGGCCATTACGGTACGGCTGGGCTTCATCGATCACAGCTCCTTCCGGCCCGTCGGGGGAAACTTTCTGCCCCATTGCGTTGACAAGCCCCGTTTTTTTGCTATAATTTCTTAGTAGAAATCACTTTTCTTTATTATAACATATCACAGGCGCTCCGGGCAACCGCTCTGCCGGAGTTTATGGAGAAACAGAATGAAAAAAATCAGACTTTTCAGCCTCATTTTATCCCTTCTGGTGCTGCTGACCCTGCTCAGCCCGGCGGCCTTCTGCGAGACCGAGGCCTCCACCGAGGCACCGACGACGGCGCAGACCACAGAGCAGATCCAGACGACGCAGACCACAGAGCAGACCCAGACGACGCAGACCGACATCCCAGACCCGGAGGCGCTGACCCCCGACAGCCAGAAGCTGCCGGAGCTGAGCGTCCTGCCCTCCGCGCCGGAATACACGGTGGACGCCAAGGCCGCCATGCTCATTGAGCTGAACTCCGGCACCATCGTCTACGCCCTGAACCCGGACGAG
>JAQYBZ010000126.1 GCA_029003235.1 Bacillota bacterium | reverse complement strand
TGCAGCGTGGTGGGGCGGCAGGGCGCCTGGGCATACCGGTAGTAGCCCAGCCGCGTCTCGTTTTCCCCCAGCAGTTCATGGTAACGGGTGCCCTGCACCTCCATCCACAGATGGGGAAACCGGGCGTACAGATCCGCCATCAGCTCCCGGCCATGGTCAATGGCCACCACGTCGTCCAGCTTCCCGGAGGCGGAATCATAGGTGGCAGCGCCGTTATACAGGATCAGGGGCGCGTTGACAGGGATCTTCCCCTGATCCTTCATAAACATGGGAACGCTCCTGCCGGTGGCCACGGTAAACGCCCCGCCCTGCGCCTGGAATTCCCGGATGGCGTTCAGATTGGCCTGGGGGATTTGACTTTGATAATCTGTCAGCGTGCGGTCAAAGTCCGCCGCAAACAGCACTTTGGAAAATTTACCCATGAGATCCCTCTTTTCTGCTTTCATTCTACACGAATTGAATTTTTCTGGCAAGCCCATGTTTTTTTGCCGCCCGACTTGTTTTTTGGGGAAAAAGCGGCTATAATGTTGAACATACAAATTTTCTGCTTTGGGAGCATCACAGTTCCATACGCCGCGCCAGATACCGCGGCCGGCAGAAAGGGGTGGCCAGAATGAAATCCTCTGTAAAACAGATCGTGAGGCGGCTGTGGCTGCTGCTCACCCTTTGCGCGCCGCTGACCCTCTGCGCCTGCGGTCAGAAAAGCGCCGCCAACCCGGGCAGCCCCGGCAAGGTGATTCTGTGCATCGTGCTGCTGCTTCTTTCCGGCGCAGGGCTGTATATCACGTTCCGCACGCCTCCGCGCCGTCGCCGCCGGGGCAAATTTGAGCGCACCGGCAGAACCGGCGCCGGTACCGCCGCGCCGCGGCAAAAAGACGACTGAATATCGGGCGAAACGCCCGATATTTTTTATCCTGCCCTGTCTGAGTGGAGGACGCTATGAAAAAAGCAACCATCGGGATTCTGGCTCATGTGGACGCCGGAAAGACCACCCTGGCCGAGGCCATGCTCTATCTGGCCGGAAAACTGAAAAAGCCCGGCCGCGTGGATCACGGCGATACCTGTCTGGACAACCATCCTCTGGAACGGGAGCGGGGCATTACGATTTTCTCCCAACAGGCCGTTTTTACCCACGGGACGCTGGAGGCGACCCTGCTGGACACGCCGGGGCATGTGGATTTTTCGCCGGAGATGGAGCGCACGCTGCAGGTGCTGGACTACGCCATTTTAGTCATCAGCGGCACCGACGGCGTACAGGCGCACACCCGTACTCTTTGGCGGCTTCTGGAACTCTATCATATCCCCACGTTTCTGTTCCTCACCAAAATGGATCTTTCCCACCGCACCCGCCAGTCCCTTCTGGCGGAGCTGGAGCAGCTCAGTGCCAACTGCGTGGATTTTACCGACGAAGACGACAGCCAGCGGGCAGAGCGCCTTGCCCTGTGCCGGGAATCTCTGCTGGAGCAGTACCTTGACGGGCAGGCCATCGGCAAAGAACAGGTGGCGTCCCTCATTGCCGGCCGGGAGGTCTTCCCCTGCTGCTTCGGCTCCGGCCTGCGCCAGACCGGCGTTGACCGGCTGCTGGCTCTGCTGGAGGACTATACCCAACCGGCAGCCTGTCCCCCGGCCTTTTCCGCCCGGGTTTTCAAGATCAGCCACGACGCCCAGGGCAGCCGTCTGACCCATCTGAAGCTCACAGGCGGCAGTCTGTCCGTGCGCGCCGGGGTCAGTTACACCGACGCGGCGGGCTGCGCGCACACGGAAAAGGTCAGCCAGCTTCGGCTCTACACGGGGGCAAAATTCACGGCGGCAGAGACCGTCAGCGCCGGAAGCGTCTGCGCCGTGACCGGTCTGAGCGCCACCTATGCCGGGCAGTGTCTGGGCGCGCAAGGCGCTGCTCTTCCGCCGGTACTGGAGCCGGTGATGCGCTACCGGATACTGCTGCCAAAGGACGTGGATGCCCGGCAGTTTTTGCCCAAGCTGCGGCTTTTGGGCGAGGAGGATCCCTCCCTGCACATTGAATATCAGCCCCAGCTACAGCAGATTCATGTGCAGCTCATGGGCGCGGTGCAGGCGGAGATCCTGAAAAGTCTGGTGCTGGAGCGCTTCGGTGTAGCCATGGACATGGACGAGGGGCACGTTTTATACCGGGAGACCATAGAAGACACGGTAGAGGGTGTGGGGCACTTTGAGCCTCTGCGCCACTATGCCGAAGTGCATCTGATCCTGAAGCCCCTGCCCCGGGGCAGCGGGCTGGTGTTTGAATCCGCCTGCCGGGAGGACGTGCTGGCACGCAACTGGCAGCGGCTGATTTTGACCCATTTGCAGGAAAAGCAGCATTTGGGCGTGCTTACAGGTTCTCCCATAACCGATATGAAAATTACGCTGGCGGCTGGCCGCGCCCATCTGAAGCACACGGAGGGCGGAGATTTCCGTCAGGCCACATGGCGTGCCGTGCGTCAGGGGCTGATGCAGGCCAAGAGCCTGCTGCTGGAGCCGGTCTGCGCCTTTACCCTGCAAATACCCGCCAGCCAGATCGGCCGCGCCATCAATGACATTCGTCAGCGCCACGGCACGTTCCGGACGCCGGAAAGCACAGGCGAAACGGCGATCCTCACCGGCACTGCGCCGGTGAGCACCATGAACGGCTATGGTCTGGAGGTAGCGTCTTACACCCGGGGCACCGGACACCTGACCTGTCAGGTGCAGGGCTACGCCCCCTGCCATGACCCTCAGGCGGTGATCGCCCGGATGGCCTATGCCCCGGAACGGGATACGGACAATCCGGCGGACTCCGTTTTCTGCGCCCACGGGGCGGGCTTCAACGTGCCGTGGAATCAGGTGTGGGATTATATGCATCTGGAGCGCTGTCTCAGGCAGGAGACGGTGGTCAGCGCGCCTCAGGTGCGCTACCGCAGTCTGCGGCTGGATGACCGGGAGCTGGAGGCCATTATGGAGCGGGAGTTCGGCCCCATCCGCCGCCCCATGTATACAAGAACGCCCACGGCGCCCCGGGAGGCGCCCCAGACCCTTGCCCAGCAGGCACGCTCCCGGTATCTCATCGTGGACGGTTACAACGTGATCTTTTCCTGGGATGCGCTGCGCAGCCTTGCCCAGACCGATCTGGAGGCAGCGCGTCAGCAGCTCATGAGCACCCTGTGCAACTACAGCGCCTACACCAAATGCCGGCTGATTCTGGTCTTTGACGCCTACCGGGTGCCCGGAAATCCCGGCACCCACCAGCAGTTCCACAACATTGAGGTGGTCTATACCAAACACAACGAGACCGGCGACAGCTACATCGAGCGCCTTGTCCACGACATCGGCAAAAACGAGCAGGTGCGGGTGGTCACCTCGGACAGCCTGATTCAGTTGTCCGTGTTCCGCAGCGGCGTGCTGCGGATGTCCGCCGGGGAATTTGCCAGAGAGATCGACGCCGTTGGCGACGAGATCGACCAGTTTATCACCGGTCTGCGCGGCGGCCGGTTCAACAACGTGGGAGATTCCGTCCGGCAGGCGAAAAAGGAGCAGGAAAATGGAGAATCATGAGCTTTTGCGGCGGGTACAGGATCTGTCCGTGCGGTGCAGCCGGGCGGATATTCTGACCCACTCTGCCTTTCTCACCCCTGCGGAGCAGGCCGCCGTCGCCGTCTGGGCGCAGCGTCAGCCCGGCTGCCGGTTTTTCTTCCACGGCGGTCATCCGGACTGCGAACGCAAAGCCGTGTTTTTCCTGCCGGAATATTTACAGGCGGAGGATTTCGACCCCCAGAGTGCGCTTTGCGCCGTGGGCTTTTCCTGCGCCTACGGCGCGCCCGGCCACCGGGACTATCTGGGCGCCATTCTTTCTTCGGGCGTCCGAAGAGCGTGGCTGGGAGACATTTGGGTGCAGGACGGGCAGGCCACCGTGTTCTGCCTGCCCACTGTGGCCGATCATCTGACAGCGCTCGAGCAGATCGGCAGATACAGCGTCCGCGCGCAGGCGCTGCCGCTGCGGCAGGTGGCAGCACCGGTGCGTCAGCGGCAGGCCGTGTCCTTTACGGTGCAGAGTCTGCGGCTGGACGCCATTTTAGGCGATCTGTTCGGCCTTTCCCGCACGGCGGCGGCCAAGCTCATTGCCGCCGGCGCGGCCAGCGTCAACTATGTACCCTGTCTCAAGGCGGACGCGCCCGTAAAGCCCGGAGACATTCTCTCCCTGCGGGGCTACGGCAAGGGCGCGATTCTGGAACTGGGCGGGCTTTCCCGCAAAGGCCGCCGCTATGTCAAAGCGGAACGGTATCAATAGACCAAATCCCGGCGGCTGCCATGGCAGCCGCCGGGATGCTTTATGGAAGGGCTCTCTCATTCCACCGTGACGGATTTGGCCAGGTTTCTGGGCTTGTCGATGTCACAGTTGCGCATGAGGGCGATATAATAGGCCAAAAGCTGTAAGGGAATAATGGACAGGCTGGGCTGGAGCAGGGGGTGGGTCTCCGGCACGGTGACCACACTGGATACGGTCTTTTTGATCTCGTCGGCAAAGCGCTCCGTGGTGACGCCGAAGACGTCTGCGCCTCTGGCCTTGACCTCCTTGACGTTGGACATGGTCTTGTCGAACAGCTCTGCCACCGTAGCCACCGCCACCACCAGCGTCCCCTCTTCAATGAGAGAGATGGGGCCGTGCTTCAGTTCGCCCGCGGCATAGGCCTCCGAGTGGATGTAGGCGATCTCCTTGAGCTTCAGGCTGCCCTCCAGACAGACGGCGCTGTCTACGTTGCGGCCGATGAAGAAGGCGTCGTGGACTTTGTAATACTGCTCGGCATAATAGCGCAGCTTACTGAGATTGTCATCGGTGATGCACAGAGCCACCTTCTGATCCAGATGCTCCAGCTCGTGGAGAATGGCGTTGTACTCCTGCCTGGGCAGCGTACCCAGCAGCCGGGAGATATACAGCGCCAGCAGATAGATCACGGAAAGCTGGGTGGAGAACGCCTTGGTAGTGGCCACGGCAATTTCCGGCCCCGCCCAGGTATAGATCAGATCATCGGCGGCCTTGGCAATGGCGCTGCCCACCACGTTGACAATGGCAAGGGTTCTTGCGCCGCAGCGCTTGGCCTCTTTCAGCGCCGCCAGCGTATCCGCCGTCTCGCCGGACTGGCTGATGATAATGACCAGCGTATCCTCTCCCAGTACCGGCTCGGAGTAGCGGAACTCGGAAGCCAGAACCGGCTCAACCGGCAGACGGCAGGTCTTTTCCAGAATATACTTGGCCAGACAGCCCACATAGTAGGCAGACCCGCAGGCCACCACATACACCCGGCGAAGCTGGGACAGATAATCTTTTGTCAGATGAATGTCGTCCAGCACGACCTCTCCGTCCTTGATGCGCGGAGAGATGGTGCCGCGAATGGCCTTGGGCTGCTCGTGAATCTCCTTGATCATAAAGTGATCGTAGCCGCCCTTTTCCGCGGCGGACAGATCCCAGTCCACGGTCTCGGCCTGACGCACCACTTTGTCGCCCAGGCTGTCGTAGAAATCGGCATGGTCTTTGGTAAAGACCACCATATCGCCGTCGTTGAGGTAGCAGACCTTTCTGGTATAGCGCAGAATGGCCGGCACATCGGAGGCAACGAAGTTCTCCCCCTCGCCAAAGCCGAAGATCAGCGGGCTGTCTTTTTTCACGGCGATCATGATGTCGGGCTGATCGACGCACAGAATCGCCACGGCATAGCTGCCCTCCATCCGCGCCACGGCCTTGCGCACGGCGTCCAGCATATCCTTGCTCTTGTCGTAATAGTACTCCACAAGGTTGGCAATGACCTCCGTATCCGTTTCAGAGCGGAAGGTCTTGCCCCGGCGGGAGAGCATTTCCCGCAGTTTCAGGTAGTTTTCAATGATGCCGTTGTGCACGACAGCAATCCTGCCCTCGGCAGCCACATGGGGATGGCTGTTGGTGTCTGAGGGGGCGCCGTGGGTCGCCCAGCGGGTATGCCCGATGCCGACGGTGCCCTCAACGGCCTTGCCGCCGTCAATCAGGCTGCTGAGATTGGCAAGTCTGCCTTTGGCCTTGGCGACCTTGAGCGCGCCGTCCGACGCCACGCAGATACCGGCAGAGTCATAGCCTCTGTACTCCAGCTTGGACAGTCCGTCCAGCAAAATGGGCGCTGCCTGCTGCTGTCCGATGTAGCCTACGATTCCACACATATTATGTAAACCTCCATACATTTACACTGCAAATTGATGGATATTGTTTTGTTTTTTCTCGCATCACGGGTATCAGTATACCATAAAGAAACGAAAATTGCAATCACTTTGCCGCAGCACGTCGGTTTCAGCCGAGAAAGTCCGTCTGTGCCGCCCAAAGGCGGTCAAGGGACACAAGCTGCTCTGTCTTTACCGGCGCTGCGCCCAGCGCCTGAAGCGCCTGCGCTCCGGCGCTGCCGTCGGCGTGGACAAACACGGGGCTGTAGCCCCGGCGCAGATTTTCCTCCGTACCGCTCCAGGTGCCGCCGACGCCGTGGGCGCACTGCGCCACAAAGGTCTTCTCCCCCAATGCGTGGATCAGCCGGTTGCGGGACAGAGCGCGCTGGGCAGAAAAGGGCAAATGCCAACCGTCGGCGGCCAGCCAGAGGGTGCGCGGCTCCGGCCTGTGGGCGCAAAGCGCGTCCGCCGGGAAATAGATCACCCAGCCTCCGGCGTCCAGACAGGCGCGTGCCGCCGTCTGATCCGCCCCCGGGGCGTTGCCCGTTACCAATGCAAAGCCCTCCTGCGCCGCCAGCACGCCTACCCGTTTTGCAAATTCCGCTCCCTGCGGCGTGAGCCGGCGCGACCCCACCAGACTGAGCTTGCGCCGCTCCAGCACCGCCAAATGACCGCAGTAAAACAGGGCGGCGGGACAGTCGTCGCCCAGCGTTTGCCGCACAGTCGCCGGATACGCCGGACTGATGCAGGAAAGAGGGAAAATTTCCCTTTCCCGTGCCAGCGCCAGATAATCGTCCAGCTCATGGGTGCGCTCCAAAAGCCGCACGATCCGCTCCGCCTGCTGCCGGGAATATCCCAGCGCCAGAAGATCCTGCACATCCAGGGGGCGGCTGCCGTCGTCCGGCGCCGTCAGCTCCCGGGCGCGCCGGCGCAAATTCCGAAGCTGCGCCGTGGTCAGGGGCGGCTCCGCCTGCCCCATATCGCAGCCCAGCAGCAGAAATCCCCGTTCCGCCTGTGTCATCGGAAGCGTTTTTTAATGACCGGCTGGCGCACTTCCTCTTTTTCCAGCCCGTTTTCCGTCAGCTTCATGGGCTGGATTTGAAAGTGGGAATACTTTGCGATCTCGTCCAGCTTGGCCTTTTCGGGGAAGCTGCCCACGATGGCGTAGGAGACGCCTTTTTTCTTCGCCCGGCCGGTTCTGCCGATGCGGTGGATATAATACTCGTTTTCTTCGGGAATATCATAGTTGATCACGCAGTCCACATCGTCCACGTCGATGCCCCGGGAAGCCACATCCGTGGCCACCAGCACCGGCAGCTTTCCCTGTCGGAAGGTCTGCATGGTCTTCTCCCGGACGGACTGCTTGATGTCTCCATGGAGGCAGTCCGCCTCCACGCCCGCCCGCTTCAAATCGTCGCAAAGGCGCTGGCACATATGCTTGGTATTGCAGAAAATGATCACCCGCTCAAACCCGAACAGGCGCAGCAGGCGCAGCACCGCCGCCTCCTTTTCCAGCGCCGGGACGGTGACGGAGTACTGGTCGATGTCCGGCTTGTTTTCCACGTCTGCCGGAACTGTGATCTCCACTTCGTCGCGCTGGTACATCCAGGATACCGTCATGACCTCCTGGGAAATGGTGGCGGAAAACAGCCCCATGTTTCTGCGGTTTTTGATTTTGTCGAGGATTCGGGTCACATCCTTGAAAAAGCCCATGTCCAGCATCCGGTCGGCTTCATCCAGAATGACGGTCTGAATCTTGTCAAAGCGCAGGGTATGGCGGTTGTAGTGATCCATGAGGCGGCCGGGGGTGGCCACCACGATCTGCGGCTTGCGCTTGAGGTTTTTGATCTGCACGTCGATCTTCTGACCGCCGTAGACCACCGCCACCCGTATATTCTTATAATATGCCAGCAGCCCCCGCAGTTCTTCGCAGATCTGGATGGCCAGCTCCCGGGTGGGGGCGAGGATCAGACCCTGCAGATCGTCGCTTTCGGCGTCGATGTGGGAGATCATGGGAATGCCGAAGGCAAAGGTCTTGCCCGTGCCTGTGGGCGCTTTGGCAATGACATCCTTCCAGTCCATCAGGGGCGCAATGGCCTCCTGCTGCACACGGGTGGGATAGGCATAGCCCTTTTTGTCCAGTGCAGCCAGAAGTTCTTCAGACAGCCCCAGGTCGCGGAAAGTTTTTTCTTCCATAGCAGATAAGTCCCTTTTCAATGATATATATAATTATGATACCATATTTGCGGCCATATGGCAACTGCTGTAAATTTTTACTTCCCTGTGGGGAAAAACTGTGGTATACTGTTTATTAAGGCGATTCCGCCTTAAGCCGGGCGTCGCGCCGCCTCGGGAGCGCCCGGATCGTTTGCGCCAAAGGCGACGGAGGAACACACATGAGCAGAGCAGACGAAATTTATATCCAAACCTGCCGGGACATTCTGGAACACGGCGACTGGGACACGGACTGCACCGTGCGCCCCCACTGGGAGGACGGCACACCCGCCCACACCATCCGCAAATTCGGTGTGATCAACCGCTACGACCTGCAGGCCGAGTTTCCGGTCATGACCCTGCGGCGCACCTATTACAAATCCTGCATCGACGAGATCCTTTGGATCTGGCAGAAAAAGTCCAACAATGTCCACGATCTGCACAGCCATATCTGGGACAGTTGGGCCGACGAGACCGGCTCCATCGGCAAGGCCTACGGCTATCAGCTCGGCATCAAGCACCGCTATGCCGAGGGATGGTTCGATCAGGTAGACCGGGTGCTGTACGATCTGAAGCACAACCCCAACAGCCGCCGGATCCTGACCAATCTGTACAACTTTGAGGATCTGCATGAAATGGCGCTGTATCCCTGCGCCTATTCCATGACCTTTCATGTGTCCAACGGCCGCCTGAGCGCCATTCTCAACCAGCGCTCCCAGGATATGCTCACGGCCAACAACTGGAACGTGGTGCAGTATGCGGTGCTGGTGCATATGCTGGCACAGGTCTCCGGGCTTCAGGCGGGGGAACTGGTGCATGTGATCGCCGACTGCCATATTTACGATCGCCATGTGAAGCTGGTGGAGCAGCTTTTGCAGCGGGAACCTCTGCCTGCGCCGGCGTTTGTCATGGACAAGTCCGTCACGGATTTTTATGCCTTTACGCCGGAGAGCTTTCGGCTGGAAAACTACCGCTATCATCCCTTTACGGAAAAAATACCTGTTGCGATTTAGGAGAGATTCTTTATGAACGCCATTGTCAACGTCAGTCCCCGCTGGGGCATCGGCTATAAGGGGCGGCTGCTGGTCTCGGTTCCCGCAGATCTGCGCCGTTTTCGGGAGCTGACCACGGGAAAAACCATCATTTACGGCCGCAAGACCCTGCTCACCTTCCCGGATCAGCGGCCTCTGCCCCACCGGGAGAACATTATTCTCACCCGAAATCCGGACTTTACGGCGGAAGGCGCCATCATCTGCCACAGTCTGGAGGAGCTGAAGCCCCTGCTGCAGGAGCGCTTCTCGGAAAACCTCTTTGTAGCCGGAGGCGAAAGCGTCTATAAGCTGCTGGTTCCCTACTGTGAAAAGGCCTATGTGACCTTTTCCTATACGGATCTGCAGGCAGACCGTTTCTTCCCCGATCTCAACACCCGGGAAAACTGGTGCGTGACCTCCATCGAAAGCACGCAGGTGGAGGGACGGGTTCCCTACCGGTTCGTGGAATACACCAATTCCGCGCCGCAGAAATTCTGAGACAGGATATGGGCATATGAGTTTTACGGGTGTATTGGTCAATACGCTGACGGTCATCGTGGGCAGTCTGGTGGGGCTGCTGTGCAAAAAGGGGCTGCCCAAGCGGCTGACGGACGCGGTGATGCTGGGCATTGGGCTGGTGACGGTGTATATCGGCATCAGCGGCGCCCTGAAAGGGGAAAATACCCTCATTGTCATCGCCGTCATGGTGCTGGGCGCCATTGTGGGCACTTTGCTGGACATCGACAAGGGCATCAACCGGCTGGGAGACTGGGTCTCCTCCCGGTTCCACCGCACAGACGACAAAGCCTCTGCGGGCGAGGGCTTTGTGACAGCCAGCCTGCTGTTCTGCATCGGCTCCATGACCATTGTCGGCTCCCTCAACGCCGGGCTGACCGGGGACAATGAAATGCTCTTTACCAAATCCATGCTGGATCTGGTGTCCTCCTGTATGCTGGCCGCCTCTCTGGGCGTGGGCGTGCTCTGCTCGGCGGTCTTTGTGTTGGTCTTTCAGGGGGCGCTGGTGCTGCTGGCAGGCTGTCTGCAAAGCGTGCTGACCACCCCGGCCATCAACGAGATGATCTGCGTCGGCTCTCTGCTGATTCTGGCACTGGGACTGAATCTGCTGGGTGTGACCAAGCTAAAGGTGGCCAACTACCTGCCTGCCGTCGTTTTTGCTCCCCTGCTGGTTTGGCTGTTTTCCCTGCCCTTTATGCAGAATCTGCTGTCCCTGTTCTAGGCCGGAAAAGTTTTTGCACAATTTTTCATTTTTTCCTTGACAATCCCAAAATCTTGCATATAATAAGTAATGCGTTTAGCGGGTTTGTGTAAAGGTAGCACACCGGACTCTGACTCCGTTTGTGAGGGTTCGAATCCTTCACCCGCTGCCAAAAAGCTCACTGCGAAAGCAGTGAGCTTTTTCCATGATACCCGTTCCCTGTGGAACGGTTCCCACCTACGGCATGATATCTGCTTCCCAAAGGAGAATCAGAAATGAGAATCATCGTT
>JAQYBZ010000125.1 GCA_029003235.1 Bacillota bacterium | reverse complement strand
CAGACCGTGTTGCAGTCCAGACAGCGGCTGCCTTCGCAGCAGGCGGCAGAGGCCATCTTGAGTACGCCCTTCTTGGCGATGGCTTCGGCCTTGGTCACCTAGGCCTGCTCGGGGATCTCGTAGCTGTGGGGATGTCCTGCCACCATCTGTGCAAATCTGGCGGCGTCGGCGATGCCCTCTACCACGGTGGCGGGGCCGCGGTGGCAGTCGCCTGCGGCGTAGACGCCCTCGATATTGGTCTGGAAAGCCACGCCCTTGCGACCCATTTCAATGCCGTTTTCGGCCATGAGGGCGTCGTCCACGCGCTCGCCCACAGCGGAGACGACCAGATCGCAGGGGATATCAAAGGTCTCGCCCGTGGAGATGGGGGAGCGGCGGCCTGTGGCGTCCGGCTCACCCAACTTCATCTTTTCCAGTGTCAGCTTGCCGTCTGCCTGACGCACCGGCGCGGCCAGCTCCACGAATTCCACGCCGTCGTCAATGGCGAGCTGCAGCTCGTGCTCGTCGGCGGGCATATATTTCTTGGTGCGGCGGTAGACGATAGTGGCCTTGGCGCCCATACGCTTTGCCACCCGGGCGGCGTCCATGGCGGTATTGCCCGCGCCGACTACGACGACGCTGCCGGACAGGCAGGGCTTAACCTGCTTCTTCATTTCCTTCATCCAGCCGATGACGCCCACCACATTGCCCTCAATGTCCAGCTTGCCGGCTTTCCAGGCGCCCACGGCCAGGAGAATGTGGGTGTAGCCCAGGGCTTTCAGTTCGCTGACAGTGGGAGCGGGCGCGCCCAGCCGAACCTCGACGCCGTATTTTTCCATAAGCGCCACGTCTTTGTCAATGGCTTCGTCGGGGATGCGGAAAGAGGGAATCACATGGCGCACAATGCCGCCCAGACTGTTTTCCCGCTCAAAAATGGTGGTCTGGATGCCTTCCCGACCCAGGAAGTAGGCGGCTGCAATACCCGTGGGGCCGCCGCCGATGATGGCGACCTTCTTGCCGGGAACCTTTTCCGGGGCTTTGATGGAGGCCATAAGAGCGTCATAGCCGTGCTGAGCGGCCACCAGCTTGGTGTCGCGGATGTGGACGGACTCGTCATAGAAATTCCGGGTACACTTGTTCTGGCAGCGATGCGCGCAGATGGTGCCCGTAATAAAGGGCAGGGCGTTTTTCTCGGTAATGAGCTTCAGCGCCGGGGCGTACAGACCCTTGCGGCACAGCTCGATGTATTCGGGAATATCCTGCTCAATGGGACAGCCGCCCTTGCAGGGGGCTTTGAAGCAGTCGATCCAGGGCACGGGATCCTCGGACTTGCGGTTTTCGATGGGCTTAATGGGTTTGCGGTGATGGACGCTGGTGCGGCACTGGGTGCTCATGGCTTCAATGGCGGCGGAATCGGTGCCGGAGAAGGGAAGGAAGGGCAGGCACTCCACCTTTTCGCACATCTGCTTGAGCCGGTTATAGCCGCCCGGCTTGAGAATGGTGGTGGCCACGGTGATGGGCCAGATGCCGGCGGCAAAGAGCTTGTCGCAGTTGAAATACTCGGCGCCGCCTGCAAAGGAGATGCGCATCTTGCCCCGGAACTGCTTGGAAATGCGGTTGCACATTTCGATGGTCAGGGGGAACAGGGAGCGGCCGGACATATACATTTCGTTGCCGGGCAGCTCGCCTCTGGTGGTGTCCACGGGGAAGGTGTTGGACAGCTTCAGACCGAACTCCACGCCGGTCTTGTCCGCCAGAGCCTGCAGGCGCTCGAACATGGGTACGGCGTCCGCCCACTGGAGATCCTCGTTAAAGTGGTGCTCGTCGAAAACGATGTAGTCGTAGCCCATGGAATCCAGCACTGAGCGGGCGGTCTGGTAGCCCAGAATGGTGGGATTGCACTTGACAAAGGTGTTGAGCTTCTTCTCCGTGATGAGATAGGTGGCGATACGCTCGATCTCGTCGGGAGGACAGCCGTGGAGGGTGGACAGGGTGACGCTGCGGGAGATCCGGGGGCTGATGTTGGCGATAAACTCCGCCTGATCCGGGAAGAGACGGGTCAGCACCTCCTTGCACTGGCGGAATTGCTCCGTGTGGGAGGCGTCCTTCATGTTTTCAATGTAGGTGTTGACCTTTTCGCCCTTGATGCCCTCCAGATCGTAGCCCACGGACATATTGAACACAAAGCCGTCGGGATCGCCGAAGCCGTAGACCTTGGAAAGTACCTTCAGGGCGCAGTAGGCCTTAATGTACTCGTCCTGTGCCTGGGGGACGGTCAGTTCCGTGGACCACTCCTGATTGTAGCCCTCGTCGTTGGCCAGAATACACGGACGCGGCACACAGGCGGCCAGCTCCTTGCCGTCCATTTTCTGCACGGTTTTGACCTCAAAGAAGCGGGCGCCCGCCATATAGGAGGCGATGATGTTCTGGGCAAGCTGGCTGTTGGGGCCTGCGGCGGGACCGAAGGGGGTCTCGATGGCCTCACCGAAGATGGGCAGCTTTTTGCCCTTGGCATAATAGGGCGCGTGGATGCCGAAGATCTCACCCTCACGGGCGTATTCGGTCACGATCCAGTTCATGAGCTGGGAAAAGGGAATGGGATACATTCTTTCAGACATAGAATTACCTCCAATTTGAGATTAAATTTTTGGCTTCCAGAGATGGAGCATGACCAGCGCCGGAACACTGGCCAGCAGAGAGACAAAGCCCGTCAGCAGGCTGTGCTGTAAAAGACCGGGCGACCAGGAGCCGAGAGACAGGATCAGGTACATGGCCGTGATTAACACATTCAGGGCGATGAGAACCACGAACGGGACGCTGACCAGCAGCTTTCCGGGGGATTTGTCCCACAACAGCAGCAGCCAACCCGCCAGAGGCGGCAGGGCAAAGACATACATGAGCCAGCCAAAGCAGGGCGCCAGAAAAGACGAGTTGAAAAGGACGCTGTAGGGGCAGAAATACAGGATCAGATGGCTGTCCGTAAACTGCAGAATCACCGCCGTGAGCAGGCAGTAGAGCAGCACAGCCAGAAGCAGCCATTTGCCCAACCTGCGTTTTTTGATATTCATTGGAAACCTCCTTGCGCCGGGTCAGGCGGGGCTTCGCACAAAGCGTATGGCCGCGCCTGCCGGGCAGGAACCGAAGCTGTCAATAAGTGCAGTGGTTCAGATCGCCCCAGAGCTTCTTGGCCTGTTCCAGAATCAGAGCGTTTTCCCGTTCCTCATCAATGCCGATCAGCTCCCGATCCTTCATGAGCAGCTTGCCGTTGGCGATGGTGGTCTGGCACTGGCGGCCGGTCATGCCGAAGATCATGTGGCCGTCGATGTTGGCGTCGGAGAAGGGGGTGAAGGGCTTGTAATCCATAACGATGACGTCGGCGGCAGCGCCGGCCTTGAGCACGCCCAGCTCGTCCGGGAAGTACCGTGCGCCGATTTTGGGATTGTTCTTAAAGAGCATATCCGTGACCTCGCACCAGGCCACATTGGGCAGGCAGGCGTTGGAACGCTGGCTGCACAGCGCCACCTTGAGGGATTCCAGCATATCGTTGGTGTAGGCGTCGGTGCCCATGCCCAGCAAAATGCCGTGCTTGTAAAGCTGCAGCACCGGGCAGATGCCGATGGCGTTGCCCATGTTGGATTCGGGGTTGTTGACCACCATGGTGTCCGTGGCCTTGATGATCTCCATTTCGGCGGTGTTGGCGTGGACGCAGTGGCCGAGGATGGTCTTGGGGCCAAGAATCCCGTGATCCTGCAGCCGCTGTACGGGACGGCGGCCATAGTTCTGCAGGGAATCGTAGACGTCGTTCAAGCCCTCTGAGACGTGGATGTGGAAGCCGGTTCTGCCGTTGTTCAGCTCCACCATCCGGTCAAAGGTCTTGTCGGAGATGGTGAACAGGGCGTGGCCGCCGAACATGGCCGCCAGCATGGGATCCTTGCGCTTTTCACACTCGGTGATCCACGCTTCGTTTTCCTGCAGAGCCTGCTCGCATTTTTCCATGCCGTCGCGCTCGGAGACCTCGTAGCACAGGCAGGAGCGGATGCCGAAGCGCTTGGCGGATTCGGCGATGGTGAACAAAGAGCCGGGAATTTCGGCATAGGAGGCATGGTGGTCAAAGACCGTGGTGACGCCCTGCTTGATACAGTCGATGTACAGGGCGTTGGCCGATGCGCGGGTCTGCTCCATGTAGAGCTTGCGGTCAATGGCCCACCAGGTGCCGTCCAGCACTTCATAGAAGTTGGTGGGATTGTTGCCCACGATGGAAAGACCCCGGGCAAGGGCGGAATAGATGTGGGTGTGAGCATTGATGAATGCGGGCATGATGACGCCACCCTTGGCGTCGATAAACTCCGCCTGGGGATATTGGGCTTTTAACTCCGCCGTGGCGCCCACCGCCTTGATTTTGTTGCCGTCGATTACAACGCCGCCGTCGGGGAGATAGCCCATGGCGGGATCGCGGGTGATCAGTCTGCCGTTTGCAACCAGATACATAAAAATACCTCCTTTACAGATCAAGAAAAGAAAAATGGGGATGACGGCAAAATACCCGTCATCTCCACTCAGAAATTCCTGAGTGATAGTTGGAAGCCCGTGTGCGAAACACTTCGTTGCAGCTATCAATCTGAAATTGTACCTTTATTATACAAAAAACAAGCGGAATTTTCAACGCGGAATCTGCGTTCAAATCCAACAAATCTTTCCGCCGGAATTTGAGCAGATTGCCAAAAAAAGAGGGGAAGGCTCAACTGCCGGCCGCCGGTTTTTCACGGCGGCGGAAAATCAGGCGGTAGACGATAAAGTACATGGCGATGCTGTAAGGAACGGCGATGAGCAGATCCAGAATGCCGTGCTGCTTGATGAACAGGGTGGAAATGGAGATGACAAACGCGGATACGCAGACCGCCGCTTTCGGCCAGCGCCTGCCGATGGCGGGAGACTCAAAGACGGCGAACAGCGCCGCAAGGGAGCCTATCACATGGATGCTGGGGCAGACGTTGAGATCGGTGTCTGCCGCGTGAATCCAGACAATGATTTTGGTGAACAGATCGTTGCCCGACAGATCGCACATATCCCGCAGGGTCTGCTGGTTGGGCACCAGGGCATAGAAAATCACCACGGTAAAAAAGCTGACGCCGATATAGGTCATATAGCGCTTGAACCCGTCGTGGTCGCGTACCAGCAGAAACAGGCCGACGCACACCAGCAGCGGATACCAGAGCACATAGGGAATGGAAAAATACTTGCAGAAAGGAATCAGCCGGTCGATGGGCAGATCCGTGATCCACACGGCCTGGGTAATCAGATGTTCTTCCAGAAAGAACGCGATGAGATAGGCAGGGAAGATCAGAATATACCACAAATGGCGGTTTTCTTTTCGCAAAAGGAAGGGCTGCTTCCGAGGCAGGTCAGGCTGGGTATTTTTCATGAGAATCCTCTTTTACACAGGGATATCTCTATTGTAGGACGATGAAAAGGAAATTCAAGTGCGCAAATGTAAATTTTTTTGATATTTATGCCAGCAGGGGACGCAGCAGGCTGTAGCCCTCAAAGCGCGTGTCCCGGGAAGCAGTGAGGAACACCAACTGCTTTTTGGCGTCGGACAGGCCGGAATAGCTCGCAATGACGGAGTTGACGTTGGAGCCGTCCACGTCAGAGATGAAAAGATGGGAGCCGTCGCCCTCCGGCGTAAAGTCCGGAGCAGGATTACCGAAGGAGATGGTTACGTTGCTGCTGTTGAAAAAGTTCTGCAATTCGCTGGCGGTGTCCTGAATCAGTTCGGACTTGGTCTTTTCGGAGGTATAGACGATCTGGCCACTGTCCGGGAAGTAGAAATCGTCAAACACGATCTCCTTAAAGCCCTTACTGGACAATTCCTTGGCAATCTGCTTGAGATAGGCCACCACCACCTCGTCGCCGGGATCGATCCAGTAGACGCCCTTGTCCGACCACAGCACGCCGCTGCGTATGCTCAGGCCGCTGGAGAAGTGATCCAGCGCAAAGGCCGTGTCCCGGAAAGTCTCTACCCGGGCGATCATGTTGAAGCCCCGGGTCTTGAGATAGGAGATGATGGAATCCACCACGGTAACGTCGATCTCTGCGCGGGGCGCGCCGGCAATGCTGGTGGAATAATAGAAATTACCGCTGGAGCTTTTCAGATCGATCATCACCGTGCATGGGGAAAGCTCCTGCAGGGCGTCGTAGACCGCCTGCGGATCCTGTAGCATGGCAATGTCAATATAATAGCCGGACAGGGCTGCCTCGTCGTCCTGTTCGCCTCCGGCGTTGTCGAAAATAATGTTGACGTCGCTGATCTGGGTCGGATCGTCTCCGGTGCCCGTCTCTACGGAAACAGGCTGGGCGGTGGAACGGTGGAAGTCCAGATAGGGGCCGTCCGCCGAGTAGACCACATAGCGCTGCAGATAAATCAGGGCAAGGGCGACGAGAACGATGACAACCGCGACGCAGATGCCCAGCACTTTCAGGGCAGCTTTGAGCCGCAGCTTGGTTCGGTATGGAATTGAGTACACGCGCCAGACCTCCCGTCTGTGGAATTTGTCATGGGATGCTACAGCCGCGCCGTGAAGCAGCACCAGTCGTTCTGTACCTGCATGGAGCAGATATGCAGACCGGCTGCCTCCAGGGCCTGCCGTACCTCGTCGCAGCGGCTCTCCAGCACGCCGGAGCAGATGACCAGCGAAGATTTTGTCATAAACCGGGGCAGTACCGCCGCCATGGGGATGATCACATCAGCGAAAATATTCAGGCAGACAATGTCATAGGTGCAGGCAAAGAGGCTTTCAAGCTGTGCCTGCTGGGTAAGAACATTGCCGGTGACGGCGGTAAAGCGGTCGGCATAAATGTCGTTGCAGGCGGCGTTCTGCCGGGCAATGTCCTCGGCCTTGGGGTCCACATCCACGCCGATGGCGGACGCTGCGCCCAAAAGCAGCGCGGTGATGGACAAAATGCCGCTGCCGCTGCCAAGATCGAGGACGCGCTCGCCGCCGCGGATGTGCTGCTCCAGTTCCACCATGCACATCTGGGTGGAGGCGTGGGCGCCCGTGCCGAAGATCATGCCCGGATCCAGCCGCACGCATACGCGGTTGTCCGGGTTTTCCGGGCACATCCACTGGGGCACCACCAGCAGCTTCCGGCCAATGGCAATGGGCTGATAATACTGCTTCCAGTTGTTTTCCCAGTCCTCGTCCCTGACCTGCGCCATGGCAATGTCCAGAGTGCCAAGCTGGGCGCCAGGGTATTTCTCCTTTAAGGTCTGCATCAACTGGCGCAGTCTGCAGATTTCCTCCATGGCGTCGGGGGCGTCGGCCAGATACAGGCGGATGCGGGACACCCCGTCCATGCTTTTTTCCAGATCCTCGTCCACAATGTCCCAGTAATCCCGGTTGGTTTCCAGAAAGGTATGAAATTCCGCCTCGTCGTCGATGATAAAGCTGTCATAACCGTTTAAGGTCAGCTCTGCTTCCAGCAGGTCGATGCCCGCCGAGGCGGTCTGAATGGTAAGTTCAAGCCACTGCATGGTGATCCTCCGTTGCATTGTTTTCTATAGTTTACAGCCTTTTGCCGGTAATGACAAGGGATTTTTGAGATTCTTCTTTTCTTTTTGTAAAAATGTTGTATAATAATGTCTGCCGCGTCAGCCCGTTCGCGGCGGATGCGCCACGGCCATGGAGGGAATTTCCCAAACATCGGCGCTGCATTTTCGTGAAGTCCGGAGATTGCCGCCGCGCCCCGTTTGGCACGCGGAATCACAGGGGCATCTCCGGCGCTTTTTCGCGCAGAATATAAAAGGAGACCTTATGGAGCAAAGAATCGAATTATTCCCCGGTGTGCATCTGACTGCCATCCAGAGCGACAAGTTCAAAACCGGCTGCTTCAGCCTGAATCTGGTGCGCCCCCTGTGCAGACAGGAGGCAGCCATGAACGCCCTGATCCCCAGTGTGCTGCTGGGCGGAACCCGGCGCTATCCGGACATACGCAGCATTTCCAGAGCGTTGGACAACCTCTATGGGGCGACAGTGGGCACGCTGATCCGTAAAAAAGGCGAGACCCAGCTTGTGGGCTTCTACGCCGACTATATTGAGGACGAGTTGGTGGGGGAGCCCATTTTCCAGAAAATGGTGGAGCTGCTGGGAGAACTGCTGTTTCACCCACTGACGGAGGAGGGCGCTTTCCTTGGGCGTATCTTTGACGGTGAAAAGCAAAAGCTCACCGACGCCATCGAGGCGGTCGTCAACGACAAGCGCGCCTATGCCACAGAGCAGATGCTCAAAACAATGTGCGCGGGCGAACCCTACGGCGTGCCCAGAACCGGCGACGCGGCAGATCTGAAGCCGGTGACGGCGCTGGGGCTTTACGAACACTATCAGAAGATCCTTGCCCAGTCCCGGCTGGAGCTGTTTTACATGGGCAGGCAGTCGCCCCGGACGGCGGCGGACATTTTTGCCAACATTCTCCAGCAGCTTCCACGCGGCAGAGTGGACGGAGCCCAGCGTGCGCCGCTTTTCGTGCAGGCGCACGAAAAGACCGTTGAAAAGCGCCTGAATCTGTCCCAGTCCAAGCTGTCCATGGGACTGCGCACGGAACGGACGGACACCATTGACACGCTGGCCAGAAATATGGTGATGAGTGTGGTCTTCGGCGGAGGCCCCAACAGCAAGCTCTTCCGCAAGGTGCGGGAGGAGCAGTCCCTGTGCTACTATGTGGGCGCTTCCTTTGACAAGTATAAAGACGTGATGATCGTTTCCGCCGGCATCGACGCCGGCCAGCGCGACGCGGTGAAAGACGAGATCCTGCGCCAGCTTTCCTTGTGCGCCGAAGGTGACATTACGGAGCAGGAGATGGAGGTGGCAAAGCGCCAGTTGGACGCGGCGTTCCGCTCCGTCATGGATTCTCCTGCCAGTCTGGACGACTTTTACATCGGGCAGACGGTGCTGGGCGCGTCCTATACCGTTGAGGTGCTGATGCAGGCGGTACAGCGCGTCACCAGAGAACAGGTCATGGCGGCGGCGCAGGCCGTCAAGCCGGACACGGTATATTTTTTAAGAGGAGAACCGGAATGTTAAAGCGGGAATACCCCCGGCTGGGGGAGACCTATTATGAACAGACCCTGCCCAACGGCCTGACCGTGCGGGTGCTGCCGCGGCAGGATTTTTCCAAAGTATTTGCCATGCTGGCGGTCAATTACGGGTCGGTGGACACGGCCTTTTCCTGTAATGGACGGCACTACCGTACCCCTGACGGCGTGGCGCATTATCTGGAACACAAGATGTTCGATCTGCCGGAGGGAGACGCCATGGAGCAGTTCTCCCGTCTGGGCGCAAGCCCCAACGCCTTTACCAGCTACGCCATGACCGCCTACCATTTCCAGACGTCGGAAAACGCAGAAGAATGTCTGAAGCTGGGGCTGCGGATGGTGCTGACCCCCTGTTTTACCCAGGCCAGCGTGGAAAAGGAGCGGGGCATCATCGCCCAGGAGATCCGTATGTACGCCGACAGCCCGGACTCTCAGGTTTATGAGCGGCTGTTTGCCAATATGCTGCGCAATCACCCCTGCAGGGTGCCGATCAGCGGCAGTCTGGAAAGCATTCAGCAGATCACCGAGCAGACCCTCCAGCTCTGCTACGACGCCTTTTATCGCCCGTCCAACATGATTCTGGTGGTCAAGGGCAATATGGAGCCGGAGACGGTGCTCCGTCTGGCGGAGCAGGCCGCAGCGGACACCTGTTATGCGCCTGCCATCACGGACTACGGCGCGCCGGAGCCCCTAACCTGTGCCTCGGCTGAGACTGTGCGGCAGATGGATGTGTCCATGCCCACGTTCCAGTTGGCGTTCCGCTGTCCGGATGTTTCCAAAGGCGACGCCACGGCGGAGATTGCCGGAGATCTGGCGGCGGAGCTGCTCATGGGCGAGTCCTCCGCCCTCTATCAGCGCCTGTATGATGCGGGGCTCATCGACGCGGGCTTTTCCGCCGGGTACGAGAGTATCCGGGGTCTTGCCATGATCTCCGTGGGCGGCGACAGCCGAGACCCCTACGCCGTGCGGGACGCCATCTGGCAGGAGGCGGAGCGTATGTGCCGGGAGGGCTTTGCACAGGAGGACTTCCTGCGGCTGAAAAAGTCCGCCGTGGGCAGAAGGATTCGGGATCTGGACGGCTTTGACGGCACCTGCTACCGGCTGGCGGCCTATTACTTTGACGGCGTGGACTATTTTGATTTTCAGGCAGCCTTTGACGCCGTCACGCCCGAGGACGTGATGCAGGTGCTCAAGACCTGCTTTGTTCCGGAGCGCACCTCCATTTCCGTCATTGAACCACGAAAGGAGTCGTTGTAAATGTTTCTTGCGCCTGCCATTTCTTTCCCCGGTCTGGGCATTGGGGAGATCAATCTTGGCCAGACCCTGCCGTTCACCATTTTCGGCAAGGAGATCTACTGGTACGGAGTGATCATCGCTTTTGGCTTTCTTCTGGCCGCCCTGTACGGCTTCCACAGGTGCAGGGAATTCGGCCTGAAAAGCGACACCGTGGTGGACGGCATTCTCTATGCCGTACCCGCCGCCATTGTCGGCGCGCGGCTGTACTATGTGATCTTCAACTGGTCTCTCTACCGGGACAATCCCATCAGCGCCCTGTATATCTGGAACGGCGGACTTGCCATTTACGGCGGTATTATCGGCGCGGTGCTGGGGCTTTTGCTCTACACGAAGACCCACAGGCAAAAGCTGACGCCGCTGCTGGATCTGGCGGCGCTTGGGCTGCTCATCGGCCAGTTTATCGGACGGTGGGGCAACTTCATCAACCGGGAAGCCTACGGCGCCCAGATCACCGGCAACTTTTTCCTGCGCATGGGGCTGACGGTCAACGGCGAGACCACCTATTATCACCCCACGTTTTTGTATGAGTCCGTCTGGAATCTTGCCGGCTTTGTTCTCATACATATTCTCTCCAAATCCAGGCGGCGCAAATACGACGGACAGGTATTTTTGTGGTATGTGGCCTGGTACGGCCTTGGCCGGGTCTGGATCGAAGGCCTGCGCACGGACTCCCTGTATCTGTTCGGCACCGGCATCCGGGTCAGCCAGCTTCTGGCGGCGGTGAGCTTTTTGGCGGCGGTGGGCGTCATGCTCTACATCGGAATCGTGAAAAAGCCCTCCCCGGAGAAAATGCTGGTCAATCAGGTGGCGGCTGAGGAACGAAAAAAGCAGGAAAATACGGAAGATTCGGACACACAGACAATTTAATTTTCTGTAAATTTTGGAAAAATGACTGTAAAACCGTAATTATATATGATATAATCCACTTAACAGAATGGTGTATGCCATTGATACTGAAAGGAGATATGAGCATGGATTTCAACGAGAGTTTTGAGAACATCAAGAGCAAGGCGACGGATGCTGCCCAGGGCGCTGCGAGAAAGGCAAAGCTGCTGGCGTTTATTGCCAAGACCAACATCAACATCCTTTCTGAGCAGGACAAGCAGAAAAAGGCATATACCGAGCTTGGCAAGCTCTATTATCGTGACTATGTGACCGGCGAGGAGCCTGACGAGGCCGAGTATCTGCCCTGGTGCGAAAAACTGACCGAGAGCGTTAAGACCGTGGAGGAACTGAAGACTGCCATGGAGCAGGCCAAAGCCGAGGACGCGGCCTACAGCAAAGACGATGCGCCTGTGGACGCCAAGGACTTTTCCGAGGTAGACGAGCAAACGCCGGCGCAGGACGCTCCCGCCGAAGAAGCCGGAGAGCCCCAGCCTGCGGTGGAGCTTTCTGCTGAGACCGCTTCCGCCGCTGACGAGGAGAAGCCGGAGGCATAAGCGCCGCCCGGCCGGCCGCAGCGGCGAAATAAAAAGGGCGGGCTATTTGGCAAGCTCGATCATAAAAATGCGAAGGACTGGAAATCTTCGGATTTCCAGTCCTTCGCTTACCGGATCGGGAAAGGACAAATCGCATTTGCTTGTGCGGGACTTTCAACACACGACTAGCCCACGGTTACAAGGTAGCCGTCGTCGTTGTTGCCCGAGACGGTATAGCTTCCGTGAAGGGGGACGTAGACCGTGTCGCCGGCGCAGAAATAGACCTCATAGGTTTTGTCTCCGCAGGAGACGAACAGGTGTTCGCCTCCAAAGGGGAAGCCGCGCAGATAGTCTGTGTATTCCTCCAGACAAAGCCCCAGTTGTGTCATCTGCCGGGCATGGGGGACGCCCACATAGCGGAAATGCCAGGATTCATAGGCAATGCCCGTCAACTCAGACTTGTCCGGCGCATATCGCTGGATGAACCCGTATTCCCAGGCATGCTGAAGCAGCCATTGATACTGCCCCTTGCCGTCAAAGTCGCTGCTTGTGCCGATGGCCGCGTCATAGAGGTCAAAATCCACGGCCAGAGCCGTGTGATGCTCACTGCAGCCCGGAACGGCAAGGTAGTTTCTGGCGTGTTCCGCGCCTTTGGTGGCCACGGCGTTGTCATACAGCGCCTGCTGCTCCTCCCGGGTGCGGTAGCCCGCCACTACGTTGACATCCCGCAGACCGGTATTCTCAGAAAACGCGTCCAGCCAGTCGTTGAGATGGGACAGAACGTGTGGCTGCACCTGCAATTCCACATCCTTGACGTTGTAGTTGTCCGTTTTTCCGCTGTAGACGGTCTGCAGATCCGTCACTGCGGCGGCATCAAAGGGGTGGGAGGCGTTGACCAGCGCCAGATCCCCCTGGGCGCGCTGTGCCTGTGTCATGGAGATCTGCGTATAGACGCTTTCGTCATAGTCCACGCCGGTGGGGGCGGCTGACACGCCGGTCTGCGTCGGGACGGCAGCCTCTTCCGGCCGACTGTGCTTCACGACCAGGCAGAGAATCACGATTCCGTAGGTCAACAGCAGCAGATACAAGGGCACTTTGCGCTTCTTTCGCCGCCTGCGCCTGTTTTTTACGGCGGCCTGTTTTGTTTCCAATCCAAACACCTCCTTGCTTGGACAGTATAGGAGGTGTTTGTGTCGTTTCTGACACGGTTTTGCATCAAGGCGGCATCTTTTTTCAGGAATAACTGATGGCTTCCTCCGAGAGAAACAGGATCGTCTCCTGTACGGCGCCGTCTTTACAGAGCATCAGCGGCAGCTCCGGATAAATTGGAAATCCCGACTCCAAGTACAGAGGTGCAATCTCCACGCCTGCGCCTGCATAGTTGTCCGCCAGCGCCTGACACACCTGCGCGGTAAAAGCCTCCATTTCCGGTGTGTCGCCGCTTTCGCCAATGTAGGCGTCGGTGTTGGGGAGGTCAAGGAAGCGCAGCAGATTTGTTCCGTCGCAACTGGAAATCTGAAAGCGCAGGATGGCACCGGTAACGTCGTCCAGGTCAAAATGGCAGGTGGCGATCAGGGGAATCTCCATTTCCAACTCCCAGACGAGGAAGCTGGAACCGTCGGTCAGGGTATAGATATATGGTATGGCGGATCTGACCTCTGCGCTGCCCACCGCAGGCATGAGGGCGACACAAAAGGACAGGGCAATGTCCTGAACCTCCTGCCGGTTGTGCCACTGGCCATCGGAGACGGCAATGGCAGAGGCAACTGCGACCTGCTGCAGGCTGGCGATCTTGTCCAGAAAGGTCAGATCGGTGTGGTAACCGATATTGACCGCTTCCATGGCTCTTGTTTCGGAACGGACGGCGTTTTTATCTGCCATGGCGCTGACAGCCTCCGGCAGAAACAGCCCTACCGCCACGGCCAGAACCAGCAACAGCGCCGTCAGAAGAGCGGTAAGTTTTTTCATGGCGCATCTCCTTTCAGCAGTACGGTGACACAGGTGCCGTTGCCCTCCCGGCTGTCAAAGCGCATGGTGCCGTTGTGCAGACAGACGATCTGGCTGCAAAGGGTCAGTCCCAGTCCCGCGCCGCCCTGGGCGCGGGAGCGGGATTTGTCCACCCGGTAAAAGGCCTCGGTAATGTGCGCCAGGGTCTGGCGCGGCATACCCCGCCCGTTGTCCAGTACGCGCAGACGCCAGCAGCCATCCGTCCAGTCGCTGACTACATAGATGTTGCCTCCGGCGTCCATGGCTTTTCTGGTGTTGACAATGAGATTGGTCAGCAGGGATCGGATCAGATCCGGCTCCATGCGGCAGCTTCCCGGTGCGCACTGGCACTGCAGCTTAATATGGCTTTGGGCGTAGACCGGCTTCAGATTCTGCACCAATGCCGTGACGAGCTGTGCAGGCTCGGCGGTGATGAATTCCGGCTCCTGATGTTTCAGTACCAGCAGGTTCAGCAGCTTCACCGACAGGGCTTCCAGCCGGGCACCCTCGGTAAAAATATAGTTGGCCGCACGCATGGTCTCCTCCGGGGAGAGCGACTGGCCACGGATCAGATCGGCATAGCCGATAACGGAGGTCATGGGAGTCTTCATCTCGTGGGCGAAGCTGCCCATAAACTGCTCCTGTCGCCGCACAGCATCCTGCAGCTCTGCTACATTCTGCTCCAGTCTTTCGGCCATGGCGTTAAAATCACGGGAAAGCTGACCGATCTCGTCGTCGGAGCGCACCTGTACCCGGGCGGCGTAGTTTCCCCGTGCCAGCTCCCGGGAGGCGCGGGACACTCTGGCGAGCGGACGGGTGAGAATGGCGGACATGAGCCAGAACAGCAGACCGCCTGCCATGAGCAGCAGAAGAAAGATTTTTTGATAGGCGGCGATTTGCTGACTGCGCTGGGTGTAGACGTCGCTCACATCCCAGACAATATCCAGTTGAAGTGCTGGCTGGCTGGCGTTGAGCAGCCCGGAAAGCTGTAAATACTGCCTGCCTGCACTGTGGAAGAGCAGTATTGCGCATTGGCCGCTTTCTACTTCCGACTCCCGGTAGACATTGCCCTGTACCAGCAAAGCCTGACCGTCCAGCCAAAGACGCACGGATTTCCATCCGGCCTTTCTGGCCATGCTGCCGACCGTGGCCGTAATGTCCGTAAGGTTTTGGGTGGCGCTGGTCTGGGTGACGAGCTGCACCGCGGACACCGCCATCTGAAAATGGGAAATGGCCGCGTCCTTTTCCCGTTCCATAGCCCGGTGAAAGGACTGCTCAATGAGCAGCGTGCCGCCCAGACCGAACAGTAGCGCCAGCAGCCAAACGCTGCACAAGAGAATCTTTACACGAAACTTCATAATCACACCCCATGGGCGGTATCAGGGCCGCCCTACAGCTCCAGCCGGTAGCCCACTTTGTTTACGGCCAGCAGCCGGTGTTCCCAGCCTACCTTTTTGCGCAGGCGCTGGATGTGCAGATCCACCGTGCGGCTGCCGTAAGGAAATTCCTCGTTCCACACCCGCCGGTAGATGGTCTCCCGAAACAGAGCGACACCGGGATTGCGCACAAAGAGCAGAAGCAGGTCATATTCCTTTTTGGTCAGAGCAATGGGCTGCCCTGCCCGGGACACGGTCATGGCCAGAGTGTCGATGTGCAGGCCGCCCACATCCAGCACCGCGTCCAACTTGTGATACCGGCGCAGCACCACGTCCACCCGCGCCAGAAGCTCCTGTACTTCAAAAGGCTTGACAATATAGTCCTCTGCGCCCATGCGCAGACCCTTGACCCGGTCGGCCACGGAATTCTTGGCGGTGATAAAGATCACCGGCACGCCCATGGGACGAATATAGTCCATGAGGGTAAAGCCGTCGATCTGGGGCAGCATCACGTCCAGCAGGATCAGATCATAGGCGTTTTCCTCCAGCAGATCGGCAGCTTCGCTGCCGTTCATGGCCGGATTGCAGCCGTAGCCCGCCTTTTGCAGGCTCATGCAGATCAAATCGGAGATGGGCTTTTCATCTTCTACCACAAGTATTTCAATCAAGCAAATGCCTCCTTGCTGCGGTCGACATAAAAAACGGCATCAGAGGGAGCCCCTTGCCGAAAACGGACGGGATGTTGTATGATGGCTACAGCATACGCTGCGGCTGCATCAAAACGGCATACTTTCTGCGATTATCATACCACAGGCGGCAGCCGCAGACAATGTACGGCCGGAAAAGAAAACTTTTCGTACATCCTGTAACCACCAGTCGGCGGCCGGTGCTTTGGGGAATGAAGGCCTTTACAAACGGAAAAGGAGGGAGCGTCACTGGAAGACGAGAAGATCGTGGAGCTGTACCTGCAAAGGCGGGAGACGGCCATCGGTTATACGGCGGAAAAATACGGCGCACGGCTCAACGCCCTGTCCCTTGGACTGGTGCAGAACGAGGCCACTGCCGAGGAATGTGTCAACGACACGTATTTGCAGGCGTGGCAGTCCATTCCGCCCAACGAGCCACGCACCTATCTGTACCCTTATCTGGCCCGGATTACCCGGCATATCAGCCTCAACTGCTGCCGCTACCGGCGGCAGCTCAAGCGCAGCGCCCAGATACAGACTCTGTCACGGGAACTGGAGCAATGCCTGCGGGCACCGGAAGACACGGCGACGCAGGTGGATGCCCATCTGCTGGCGCAGTCGATCAGCGCGTTCCTGCGTGCTCTGCCGGAACAAAAACGGCTGGTATTTTTGCGCAGATACTGGTTTTTGGACTCTATTGAAGACATCGCGGCGCGCTTCGGCCTGCACAGCGGACAGGTGAAGACCATGCTCTTTCGCTGCAGAAAGGCGCTGCGCGCGTATCTGGAAAAGGAGGGCTATACCCTATGAGGGGCTATGAGTTTCTTGATCTGCTGGGACAGGTGGACGCAGACCTGGTGGAGCAGGCACTGAATGCACCGAGGAAGAAAAAAACAGGTCGCCGGACGGCACTGCGCCTTGTTTTGGCGGCAGCGGCACTGACGGGGCTGACCGCCGGCGCCATCGCCGCCTATTCGGCCTGGCGTATGCCGGACAGGGGAGAGACCTATCAGGGCGAAAATATCCAGGTGCATGAGACCCGGGACTATCCCATGGAACAAACGGACGGGGAGTCCGTGGAGGCGTTGACTGACCAATGGTTCATCCTGCAGGCGAAACAGGTGCTGGACACGGTCAACAAGCTGGATCTGGACGCAGAAAAGCTGACGGTTACCCGGCAGACCAACCAGTCGTGGAGCAGGCAGGAGGTGCAGGTGTCCTTTACAGACGACGGCGGCAGACAGACAGAGGTGACTTTTGACGCCGAGACCGGCTATCTCATTGAAGCGACGACCTTTGACCGGGAATTCACGGACGGTACGCCCATGGCGGAAGACGAGGCATTGGCCATTGCCCGGCAGTATTATGAGCAGCTTCCCTATGCCCGGGGCTATGAATACCGCAGCGTGGAAAAATATGACGACCACGCATGGTCGTTTTCCTTTGACAAAGCCTATACGCTGAATCTCTGGGGGCAGACGCAGACCGTGTATTCTCCTTATGAAGAGGTGCGCATCACCATTGATCCCTGTACGGGCAGCTTTCAGCTCTCCAACTGCTTCTATGTACCGCTTCTGGACGACCACGAGCCGGGCACCGAGCCGGTCACTGAGGCGCAGGCGCTGCAGATCGCAGAAGACCTTGACATACTTGCCCAGCCCGTGGAAAACTATGAAGTCACGGCGGCGCTGGCGGTCTGCCTGCCAAGGCCGGGAGAAATGGCGGAATATCGCGGAACGACGGACGGAGCGGGGGAGAGCTACCGCTATTCCAGCGTGAGCCGTCTGGGATGGTCGCTGAGGTTTGACGGGCAGCGTGACGGGTTTGCTGACAGCTATTGGATTTGTATTGACCTGTACACGGCTCAGGTGCTGTCCATCGGCACCACAGGATAGAATAAGCCGGGGCAAAATGCAGTGCATTTTGCCCCGGCAATTCTATTTCGTTTCCAGAGAAGCGATGATCTGCTCCATTTCCTGCCGGTTTTGTACCTGCCGGGCGCGCTGAACGACCTGCGCCTGTCCGGCGGCGTCCATGCGGCCAAAGCTGGAAAGCGCCTGCGGATGCTGCGCCAGCGCCATGCCAAAACCCTGCGGCAGCGTCTGCGTCGTTTTTTTGTCCATCTGCTCACCTCCCTGACCCTAGTGTGCCCGCATCAGGGAGAATTTTGCGCCATGGCTGTGGAAAATCAGTCCGGCAGCGCGTATTTGCGGCCAAATTCCTCAAAGGTTCGGTGAAAGGCGCCGCTGTCCGTTTTTCTGGCGTTGAGATATTTGTGGGTATCAAAGCTGTGCTGGCTGATCTCAATGACAGCCACGGCAATATTGGAGCAGTGGTCGGAAATGCGCTCATAATTGTTCAGCAGATCAGAAAGGATAAAGCCTAATTCGATGGAACATTCGCCTTTTTTCAGCCGGGTGATGTGCCTGTCCCGGATGGCTGCCACCAGCCGGTCAATGACCTGCTCCAGCGGCTCCACCTGCTCGGCCATGGCCGCATCGTTGCGCCGGTATGCCTCAAAGGTGCGGGAAAGAATGTCGCTGACGGCGTCGCCCAGGACGGCCAGCTCCGCCTTGGCTGCAGGGGAGAAAGCCAGACCCTTCTGGCGCAGCTCCGTTTCCGAATGGAGGATGTTCACGGCGTGATCACCCAAGCGCTCAAAGTCGCCGATGGCGTGGAGCATTTTGGATACCTTCAGAGAGTCCCCGTCTGATAGCTGCTTGGCGGAGATCTGTACCAGATAGGAGCCGAGGCCGTCCTCGTACCGATCCAGCTTGTCCTCGTTTTCCGTGACGGTCTGCGCCGCACTTTCGCGGTAATCGTCGGAAAGGGACATGGCAAGACGGAGGGTGTCTTCCGTCAGCGCCGCCATGTCATTGGTGATGGCGTCACACTCCGAGACGGCAAAGGCAGGCGTCGCCAGAAGCCGGGCGTCCAGAAGCGCCTGCGTCCGGGCATTGTCCTTGCGATCCGGCAAAATCCGGTTGGCCAATTTGACAAGCTGCCTGGAAAACGGCAGCAGCAGGGCGGTGGTCGCCACGTTGAAGATGCTGTGAACCGCGGCGATGCCGGCCGCACCGATGGGCATATCCGTAAAGGAAAAATGGAAAATGGCGTTGAGGCCGTAGTACAGCACCAGCAGCACCACCGTGCCGATCACGTTAAAGGAAACATGGATTACCGCGACCTTTTTGGCGTTCCGGTTGACGCCGATGCTGGAGATCAGCGCCGTGACGCAGGTGCCGATATTCTGTCCCATGATAATGGGAATGGCCATGCCGTATGTGATGCTGCCGGTCATGGCGAGCGCCTGCAAAATGCCCACGGAGGCGGCGGAGCTTTGAATCACGCCGGTAAAGACCGCACCGGTCAGAACACCTATGATGGGATTGTGGAAGGCCACCAGCAGATTGGTGAACTCCGGCATTTGCGCCAGAGGACTGACGGCGCCGCTCATGAGCTTCATGCCGTACATCAAAACGGCAAAGCCGACCAGGACGGAGCCGATGTCCTTATGCTTTTCCTTTTTGGACATCATGATCAAAATGATGCCCACCAGAGAGAAGATGAGAGAGAAATTTTCCGGCTTCAGCAGCCGCAACCATATATTTTCCGTTTCCAGTCCCACAAGTGACAGCAGCCATGCCGTCAGTGTAGTGCCGATATTGGAGCCCATGATGATTCCTGCTGTCTGGCCAATGTCCATAATCCCGGAGTTGACAAGGCCTACCAGCATTACGGTCAGAGCGGAGGAGGATTGAATGGCGATGGTAATGCCCGCGCCCAGAGCCAGGCTCTTTATGGGGTTGGAGGTCATGCGCTTGAGGGCATGCTCCAGCCGTCCGCCGGCCATACGTTCCAGACCGGTGGACATGACGTGCATTCCAAAGAGGAAAAACGACAGCCCGCCTGCCAGCATGATCACGGAGAAAATATCCATGGTACGCCTCCATTCCACTGAGTTCTGCCGTCATCTTAAAGAACACAGGTAAAATCGGCTAGAGGAACCGTGTAAAATTCTTGTAAAATATAAAAACAGGCAGCCTTTCGGTATGTAAAATACGGAAAGGCTGCCTTTCATAAAACGCTACTGTTTGTGAAAAGTCACCGTGAAGGTGGAGCCCGCGCCGGGAGTGCTCTCCACGCGGATGACGCCGCCGAGATACTGCACGGCGTGTTTGACGATGGACAGCCCCAGTCCGGTGCCGCCGCTGGCCTTGGAGTGGCTCTTGTCCACCCGGTAGAAGCGCTCGAAAATGCGCTGCTGATGCTCCGGAGGAATGCCCACGCCCGTGTCTGCCACCGATACGGTCACCGCCCAGTCGGTTTCACTGATCCGGACGTCCACGCTGCCGCCGGTTACGTTGTATTTTATGGCGTTGTCGCACAGATTATACAGAATCTCATGCACCAACTGGCTGACAGCGTAGAGCCGGGCGCTGCCGCAGACCGTCAGACGCACATGCTTTTCCTCCGCCGCTTGGGCAAGAGTCTCTGCTTCCGCCTGGGCGGCCTGCCCCAAATCCACCATTTCCCAGGGCAATTCCGTGTTTTCGTCCAACTGGGACAGGCGGATGATGTCGTTGATGAGGGTTACCAGCCGGGCAGCCTCGGAACGGATGTGGGCGATAAACCGGGGGCGATCCTCCGGCTTGACCATATCGTTTTCCAGAAGCTCGGCGCTGCCCATAATGGTCTGCAAAGGCGTTTTCAGTTCGTGGGACACGTTGGCCGTAAACTCCCGGCGGCTCTGCTCGGCCAGAAGCCTGTCGGTGACGTCGAAGATCAAAATGGCCACGCCCCGGGCTTCCTCTCCGGATTCCACCCGGCTGATGTTGAACTGGTACTCGTGGCCGTCCCGGGACAATTGCAGTTCGCTCTTTCCGGACTGCTCGGCCTCCCGGATGGCTCTGCTCAGCTCCGGATTTCTGTCCAGCGTCAAAAAGTCCTTGCCCACGCAGTCGTTTCCTACCTGGAAGAACCTCCGCGCGGCCGGGTTGATGGAGACGACATTGCCCGCGTCGTTAAGCAGTACCAGCCCCTCCTTCAGACCGCCGGTAATGACGTTAAATTCGTCCTGCCGGAGCTTCAGCTCCGTGTACTGCTGCCGGATCTGACGGCGCTGCTGCTCCATATGGGTCAGCACCGGGGCAAGCTCTTCGTAGGTGTTGTTTTCCAAAGGCTGCTCAAAGTTGATGTTCTCCAGCGGATGCACAATGCGCCGGGAAATGCCCCGTGCCAGTACGATGGACAGAACCAGCGCCAGAATGAAGATGATGCAGATGGGCTGGAGCATGCCCAGCAGAAGCACCGGCACGGAATACAGGCTGGTGGAGATTCGCAGCACCGTGCCGTCAGACAGCCGCACGGCACGATAGAGGGTTTTCTCCGTCAGGGTGGAGGAATAGCGGGAGCTTTCTCCCTCGCCGGTCTGAAAGGCCTGCTGCACTTCCTCCCGCTGGGCGTGATTTTCCATGGCGCCTGCGTCGGTCTGCGTGTCAAACAGAACTGCGCCGTCCTGATCAATCCAGGTCAGGCGGCAGCCGTCCGGCGACACCTGCTGCAAGTACTCCAGCCCGTTGGACTCCACGGCCTGCGCCGCCAGCGTCAGCTCTGTTCTGAGCTGATTGCGCTCCACGGAGAGAAAATAGTCGTACATGACGCCCATGATAATGACAATGGCCGCCAGAAGCACGGACACCGCCACGATAAAAATGGAGCGAAAAATCTTTTTGGTCATTGGCTGCTGCCCTCCATGCGGTAGCCCACGTTGCGCACGGTCTGGATGCGCTCCCCGTAGCGCCCCAGCTTCTGGCGCAGGGTGCGGATGTGCATATCCACCGTGCGTGTCTCGCCCACATAATCCGCGCCCCAGACGTCGGCAAATAGCTGGTCACGGGTGAAAACCATGCCGGGATGGGACAAAAAGAGCCTCAAAATCTCGAACTCCTTGTATGTAAGCTGCACCCGTTCCCCATCTGCCGTCACGGTGCGCTCGTCCAGATTGAGAACAAGCCCGTCCAACTGGAGCAAACGCTGACCGGCTGCCGGGCGGCACCGGCGAAGAACGGCTTTGATCCGGGAGACCATCTCCATCATGCCGAAGGGCTTGACCAGATAGTCGTCTGCGCCCAGATCAAGACTTTGAATTTTGTCGTATTCCATGCCCTTGGCCGTGGCCATGATCACCGGAATCTGGCAGGTTCTGGGGGAGGCTTTCAGCCGCTTGAGAATGTCCACGCCGCTTTCTCCCGGCAGCATCACGTCCAGCAGCACAAGCTCCGGCATCTGGGTCTGGAGGGCTTCAAAGAAGGCTGCGCCGTCGGCAAAGCCCTGTGCCGTGAAGCCTGTGGACTGAAGCGTATATATTTCAATGTCCCGGATGCTGGCGTCGTCTTCTACACACCAGATCATGGCTGTTTTCCTCCTTTATGCGTCCCAGTGACGGAAAATTCCACCCACTCGGCAATGTTTACCGCGTGGTCACCGATTCGCTCGAAATATTTGGCAATCATAAGCAGATCCAGGGCGTACTCGCCGTCCGCCGGATTTTTCGCCACTAACTGGATCAGCTCGTGCCGGGCTTTGTCAAACAGATCGTCCACAGTGTCGTCATAGGCGATGACCGACTCCGCCAGAGGCAGATCGCCCCGGACATAGGCGTCTACGCTCCGGGTCACCATGTGAATGGTGGCCTCGGCCATTTGGGGAATGTATTCGCACTCGGCGCCGGTTCTGCCCCGGAGGCAGGGAAGGATCTCGGAGATGTCCGACGCCTGATCGCCGATACGTTCCATGTCGGTGATCATTTTCAGCGCCGCAGAGATCTGGCGCAGATCGGTGGCCACGGGCTGCTGCTGCAAAAGCAGCTTCAGACACAGCGATTCGATGCTGCGCTCCATCTGGTCTATCTGGCTGTCCACCTGCTCGGCCTTTTGCGCCAGAGTAAGATCGCCTGTGGTCAGCGCCTTGGCGGCCATGGCAATGGCCTCCTCACACAGAGCGCCCATTTCGATCAGTTCCCGGTGCAGCAGCGCAAGCTGCTCGTCAAAACGACTTCTCATCAGCCAAACCTCCCTGTAATGTAATCCTCTGTCCGCTTGTCCCTGGGCTGTTCAAACAGCCGTTCCGTATTGCCGTACTCGATCAGTTCCCCCAGCAGGAAAAATGCGGTGCTGTCGGAGATACGCACGGCCTGCTGCATATTGTGGGTCACGATAATAATAGTATACTGTTTTTTCAGCTCCAGTGCAAGTTCTTCGATTCTGGAGGTAGAAATTGGATCCAGCGCGCTGGTGGGCTCGTCCATGAGAAGAATGTTTGGCTCCACCGCCAGCGCCCGGGCAATACACAGACGCTGCTGCTGACCGCCGGACAGACCGAGGGCGGACTTTTTCAGCCGGTCTTTGACCTCGTCCCAGATGGCGGCGCCCCGGAGGGAGCGCTCCACGATGTCGTCCAGCTTGGCCTTGTTTTTGACGCCGTGGGTTCTCGGCCCATAGGCCACATTGTCATAAATGCTCATGGGGAAGGGGTTGGGCTTCTGAAAGACCATGCCGATCTCCCGGCGAAGCTGGCTTACATCCGTAGTGGGGCTGTAAATATCCTGCTGGCCGTATCGGACGCTGCCGGTGATTTTCACGCCGGGGATCAGATCGTTCATGCGGTCAAGGGTTTTGAGAAAGGTGGACTTGCCGCAGCCGGAGGGACCGATGAGCGCCGTAATGCTGTTTCTTTCAATGTCGATGCTGACATTTTTCAAGGCCTGGGTCTGTCCGTACCAGAGGCACAGATCCTCAACGGATAGAATGGGTTCCATGGTAATCTCCTTTCTCTTTTACTGGCTGCGCTTGCGGCGATAGTACCTGCCCACCAGCGTGGCGGCCAGATTGATGACAATGGTCAGGAGCATCAAAATGGCGGCAATGGCGAAGGCAACGCCGAATTCACCCTGCTCCTTGGCGTAGACGTACAGAGCGACGGTCAGGGTGGCGCCTGCGCTTCGCAGGCCGGTAAACAGGCCGTTCAGAGTGTGGGCAAAGCCAGCCGTAAACAGCAGCGCCGCCGATTCTCCCAGAATCCTGCCCACGGAGAGGATGCAGCCCGTAATGACGCCGTCCACACAGCTTGGCAGTACCACCGTGCGGATGACCCGCCATTTTCCCGCGCCCAGACCGAAGGCACCCTCCCGATAGCTCTGGGGGACGGTTTTCAGGCTCTCCTGCGTGGTACGCATGACCGTGGGCAGGTTCATGATGACCAGAGTCATGGCGCCGGCGAGAAGGGAGGTCTGGAAGTTCAAAAACTGGCAGAAAAACAGCATGCCCACCAGACCGTAGATAATGGACGGAATGCCGGAGAGAGTCTCGGCGGCGTATTCCACCAGAGAGACGATCTTTTGGTTGCGGGCGTACTCCGTCAGATAGATGGCGGCGCCCACGCCCAGAGGCAGCACCAGCACCAGCGTGGCCAGGACAATGTACAGGGTGTTGAGAATGTCCGGCAGAATTCCGATCTGACCGGAGAGGTAGCTGGGCTTTGTGGACAAAAGCTCCCAGGATATTTCCGGCAGGCCTTTGATCAGAACGTAGGCGATGAGAAACAGGGTCAAAAGGGCGGTGATGGCCACGGATATGCCCATTAGGATGCGCATGAGCCACACATAGGCGGCGCGTTTTCCGGAAATGGCTTTTTTTGGCATTATGGCTTCTCCTTATCCCGCTTCAAAAAGAAATTCAGGGTGGCGTTAATGAGCATGATGAACAAAAACAGCACCAGAGCAATGGAAAACAGGGCTTGCCGCTGCAGGCCGGAGGAATAGGACATTTCGCTGGC
>JAQYBZ010000124.1 GCA_029003235.1 Bacillota bacterium | reverse complement strand
AGACGACTACGCTGCATTTTTGAAGTTGTACTACACGGCTTTGTCCTTTGAAAACGACCACTACAGCGGCATCACTTACACCGACGACGACATCAGCGCCTATTACGACGAGAATGTCGATTCCTACGCCGAAAGCGGTGTGGAAAAGAGCGACAAATACAATGTTGCCGTGCGCCACATTCTTCTGCAGCCCGATGACGAGGACGGCGACGGCACCTACACCGACAAGGCCTGGGATCTGGCCAAGGAGAAAGCCGACGAGGTTCTGGCGCTGTTCGAGGCAGACCCCACGGAGGAAAACTTCGCCGCTCTGGCAGAGGAATACTCCGCCGATCCCGGCTCCAATACCAACGGCGGCCTGTACGATGACGTTGCTCCCGGCCAGATGGCGGACGAGTTTGATGCCTGGTGCTTTGAAGACGGCCGCAAGCCGGGAGACACGGGCATGGTAAAGACCACTTTAGGCTATCATATCATGTATTTCGTGGACACCACGGATACCCTGTACTGGTATGAGACCGCCGCTTCCGACTACATGAACGACACCATGACGGACTGGATCAGCCAGGTCAGGGAGAACCACGAGCCCAAGTCTAACTACCTTGCCATCAGCCTTGTACAGCCGAAGGCCGTAACCCAGAGCGTGGGTTGAGCCCGAACGCGATCACAGCCGCAAAATGCCTGGGCATTTTGCGGCTGTGCTGTTTTTTTTGCCCTTTGCGTTGCCAAACGGAAAAAACTCTGCTACAATAACTATCATAAGGGTTGGATACAATGGTTTCATTTTGGCCGCATCTTTCCCCGCACGGCATGGGGCTGCGGGCATTTTCCCCGCAGGGGCAAGAAATTGTCACCATTGACACAAAGAATCCTGTTCATCTGGCAAAGGCCAAACACTCTGGTACGGAGGGGACGGAATGATGGATCTGCAGCGATATGTTCAGTTTTTACCGGTACTGCTCGCATCGGCAGGCTCTCTTGTATTTGCCCTGATTTACTATCTGCGCGCCAGCCGGGCGGTGGCCGGCAACCGCGGTGGTCTGGAATGGATCCGCGAATACGGCAGACCCGGCTTTCACTTTTCCCGCGAAGCCCTCACCTGTCACAGCTTCGACCCTCTGGGGGGCTTCGGCGTGGGGGTGTTCGCGCTGGTCTCTGCCCTCGGCTACGCCCTGCTGCTGTCCAAGCTGCGCACGGGGGCCTGGCTTACGGGATTTTTCAGCCTCTATACCCTGTGCAGCGTCGTGCTGGCCGTGGCCTCCGCACTGGCCATGTGGGTGCTTTTGCAGCATCTGTTTGACGATGGGATGATCTCCGCCTGCGGCGCGGTGCTGTTCGCCGTCACCCTCGGCGGCCGCAATACTACGGCACTGCTGGCCATTTCTCTGCTGTTTCTGGTGCGCTGGTTTTTGACCGCGCCGGAGGAAGCACTGTTTCCCCGGGAGCTGCTGTATTACGCCGCCTGCGTCTTTTTGATTCTGGCCGTGGTCACGGAGCCGGGACTGCTCTGGCTGGCATTCTTTTATGCCCTGCTCCATATGGGGCGGTGTATCCGCCGCTTTGCCTGCAACCGCCAGGGCGGTCAACTGGCGCTGGCGCTGATTCTGGCACTGGTGGGCTGGGCGCTGGCGGCGGTGCTGCTGGTGTTTGCCCAGTACGCCCTGACTTATATTTTTGTCGGTTCGCTGCCGGGCTTTGCCCCCTTTACCGACGCATTTTACCGCTATGCCGCCGCTATCGGCCGGTGGATGCTGCGTTCCCTGCTCCAGCGTCCCATGCGCTCTTATGCCCTTCCGGCCATGATCAACGCGCCGGTCTTCTTCGTGGGACTTGCCGGTCTGGTCATGGCACTGGTGTGCGCCGTGCGGCGCCATGAGCCGCGCTGTCTGCTGGCGCTGTGCGTCACCGGCGCGCTGGCGCTGTGCTGGGCGCTGACGGGCAGCTACGCCCTGACGCCCGGTCTGATTCTGGCCATTGCCTGTCTGTGGCAGGTATTCACCGCCAGCGGAAAGAAAGCGCCGGTGGTGCTGTTCACCGTTCTGGGCGTGGGCTATTCCATTGTATTCTGTCTTGCCGCCGCATTTCTGCCCCTCTCGGCAGACCTTGTCAGCCGGCTTGCGTAAATTTCAGGAGGTTTTACTATGAAAGTTGCCATTGCATGTGATCACGGCGCTCTGGCGCTGAAGGAAGCATTAAAAGAACATCTGACCCAGCGGGGCATTGCCTACGAGGATTTCGGCACCAACAGTCCGGAAAGCTGCGATTATCCCGACTATGCGGCGCCCGCCGCCCGCGCCGTGGCCAGCGGCGAATGTGACCGGGGCATCGTGCTTTGCACCACAGGCATCGGCGTATCCATTGTCGCCAACAAGATCAAGGGCATCCGCTGCGCCCTCTTGTCCGATTTGATGAGCGCCCGCCTCACCCGGATGCACAACAACACCAACATGATGGCTCTGGGCGCAGGCGCCGTGGGCGAAAAGCTGGCGCTGGAGATCGTGGACGTGTGGCTGGACACGGAATTTCAGGGCGGCAGACATCAGCGCCGGATCGACAAGATCACCGCGCTGGAAAACGAGTAAGGACGGCGGCGACTGCTTATGGGCTACGAAGCAGGCAGCTATGATATTGCCGTCATCGGCGCGGGACACGCGGGCATCGAGGCGGCGCTGGCTGCAGCAAGGATGGGTCTGCGCACGGTGATCTTCACCATGAATCTGGACGCCATCGGCAATATGCCCTGTAATCCCGCCATCGGCGGCACCGGCAAGGGGCATCTGGTGCGGGAACTGGACGCGCTGGGTGGCCAGATGGGCATTGCCGCAGATCACTGCTGCATCCAGTACCGGATGCTCAATCTGGGCAAAGGGCCTGCCGTCCACTCTCTGCGAGCGCAGGCCGACCGCCGCCGTTATCAGGAATATATGAAGCACACGCTGGAGATGCAGGCGGGTCTGGATCTGAAGCAGGCCATGATCACCGACATCCTCACGGAAAAGGGCGCCGTGTCCGCCGTGGTGACCCAGTTGGGCGCGGTCTATCGGGTGCGCGCCGCCGTGATCGCCACGGGTACTTATCTCCAGAGCGACGTGATCATCGGCGCCAGCCGGATCAGCTCCGGCCCCGACGGCATGCACGCCGCTCAGGGGCTTTCCCAATGCCTGCGGACGCTGGGGCTTTCCATGCGCCGGTTCAAAACCGGCACGCCGCCCCGGGTCAACGCCCGCAGCGTGGATTTTTCCCGGATGGAGCTGCAGCCCGGCGACAACCACCCCACCCCCTTTTCCTTTACCACCCGGACGCCTGTGGAGAATCAGGCGGTGTGCTATCTCACCTATACCAACGAAAAGACCCATCAGATCATCCGCACCAATCTGGATCGCAGTCCCATTTATGACGGCTCCATACAGGGCGTCGGCCCCCGCTACTGCCCGTCCATTGAGACCAAGGTCGTGCGTTTTTCCGACAAGCCCCGTCACCAGCTCTTCATCGAGCCCTGCGGCCTTGGCACGCAGGAGCTTTATATTCAGGGCTTTTCCTCCTCCATGCCCGAGGATGTGCAGCTTCAGATGCTCCACTCCGTCAGGGGACTGGAACAGGCGGAAATGATGCGCCCGGCCTATGCCATTGAATATGACTGCGTGGATCCCACGGAGCTTCTGCCCACGCTGGAGAGTAAAAAAGTGCCGGGGCTTTACGGCGCGGGACAGTTCAACGGCTCCAGCGGCTATGAGGAAGCCGCCGTGCAGGGCTATGTGGCCGGGGTCAACGCCGCGCTGAAATGCAAGGGCGAGCCCCCCATGATTTTGCGCCGCTCCGACGGCTATATCGGCACCCTCATTGACGACCTTGTGACCAAGGGCACCAACGAGCCGTATCGGATCATGACCTCACGCAGCGAATACCGGCTGCTCCACCGGCAGGACAACGCGGATTTCCGCCTGTCTGCCATCGGCCACCGGGTGGGACTGGTCAGTGACGCCCGCCACGCCGCCGTGGAAGAAAAATACCGGGCAGTCCGGGAGGAAATGTCCCGTCTGGAGCACAGCGGTCTGGCCGCGTCGCCGGAACTCAACGCCTTTCTCGCCGGCCACGGCTCTTCTCCCGTGGAAAGCTCCGTGCGTCTGGCCGATCTGGTGCGCCGTCCGGAACTGACCTATGACAGCCTTGCCCCCTTTGACCCCCAGCGCCCCGCCCTGCCCCGGGCAGTGACGGAGGAAGCGGAAATCCAGCTCAAATATGCCGGCTATATCGCCCGACAGGAAAAGCAGGTGGAGGAATTCCGCAAGGCGGAAAACCGCCTGCTGCCGCAGGACACCGACTATGCCGCCATCCACGGGCTGAAAGAGGAGGCGCGGCAGAAGCTTGCGGCCATCCGTCCCCTGTCCGTGGGGCAGGCCAGCCGGATCTCCGGTGTCAGTCCCTCCGACGTGGCGGTGCTGCTGGTCTGGCTGGAGCAAAAACGGCGTCAAGGGGGAAATTAGAGCGGTTCTTCGCTCATATTTATCCCGGGGAGAAAAATTTTTTCTCCCGATCCCCAAAACAGAGAAAGTCCCCGAAAGGCGGCGATTGCCGCCTTTCATTTTTTCCCCTCCAGACACCCGGCAGCGCCGGTGGAACTTTCTTCCGACAACAGAATCTACCCCCAAATTTTTTATCCGGCCACAACATCTTGTGGCCGGACTTGTTTTTTATTCGAATATACGCAATCTATAATTATACGCATGAATATTTATAGTTTACATAATCATATTCTATTTTTTTGTCGTGAAAAGATGAAAAATCCCGAAAAATGCGTCGTATTTCCTACGAATAAAAATCAATTTCAAAAAAAGGGGTTGAAAAAGTGTGGCATATATGCTAAAATGATTACAAATTGATGTCAAAATCGATAAGATTTTGTCAGAAATTTGAGACCATTTACAATTTCACACTATGGAGGAATCAACATGAAACGAAAGCTGATTTCCTGCCTGCTCGTTCTTTCCCTTGTGGTGACGCTCGCGTCATCCCTGACGGTCAATGCCCTGGACAGCAGTGTGCATGTGGACAGGATCGTCAACGCCACGGTGGAATTCTTCATCGGTCACGAGGGACAGTACGGCTCCGTTACCCGATATGATAACGGTGCGTGCAGCATCGGCAAGCTCCAGTGGCACGGCAACCGCGCCCTGCTGCTTCTAAAGCGGATTGTGGGAAAGAACTCCACGCAGGCAGCACAGATTCTGGGAAGTACCCTTTACAACGAAGTGACCACCTCGGCGGATAGCGCATGGAAATCCCGCGCGTTAACGGTGGACGAGGGCAACCGCATCAGCAAACTGCTGGTGACGGCGGAGGGCAAAGCCGCCCAGGATGAACAGGCCTATATCGACATCAGCGGCTACATAGATCACGGCTACAGTCAGGGCGTGCGCACCGATGCGGCGCTTATGTACTGGTGCGACATCGAAAATCAGTACGGCTACGGCAACGCCATCAATGTGACCAACTATGCCAAGGCCGCTCTGGGCCGCAGCAAGTCCGCCACCATCAATTCTCTGGACGAGTATTACTACGGCGTGACCCACACCTCCGCTTCTCTGGTGCAGAACTATATCTCCCGAAGAAAGACCACCTACAACTACATTAAAAACACTTTGGGCTGGAATACGGCAGGCCCCGACACAGGCTGCCAGAACTGCCCGGGCGCGGCCTTTTACGATATGCCCATGTCCACGGACTGGTCCCATGCCGGCATCGACTTCGTGCTCAGCGCCGGTCTGTTCCAGGGCGTGTCCTCCGCCAGCTTTGCGCCCCAGTCGCCCATGACCCGCGCCATGCTGGTCACGGTGCTGTACCGCCTGAGCGGTACGCCCACCGTCTCCGGCAGCAGCTCCTTTGAGGATGTAGCTGCGGGCGCATGGTACGCCTCGGCGGTGTGCTGGGCGGAGAATAACGACATCATTTCCGGCACGGACGACGGTATTTTCTCCCCGGAGAGCAATGTCACCCGGGAGCAGATGGCTGCCATCCTCTACCGCTACACCGTGGATCAGGGCTACCCTGTGGGCGAGGCGTCCAGCTCGGCGCTCAAGTCCTTCCCCGATAAGGGCAGCGTGTCCGACTATGCCGAAAAGGCCATGGCATGGGCCAACGAAATGGGGCTGATTCAGGGCGAGACCCAGAACGGCGTCACCAAGCTCAACCCCAAGGACAATGCCACAAGAGCCCAGGTTGCCACCATTATCATGCGCTACGTCAACGCCTACGGCGCGTAAGACAGAAAAAAACGGGTCTGCTGCGGCAGACCCGTTTTTTTACATTTTACAGCATTTTGGCTTTCAGCAGCAGGTTGTTCGCCGTGTAAAAGCCCAGCTTGGAATAAAAGTGCTCGTGCATGGCGTCGTTTACCGCCTGAAGCTGTATCATGGAGCCGCCGGCCTCTTTGACACGCCGCTCCATCTCCCCCATGAGGGCAGTGCCCACGCCCCGGTTCTGGCAGTCCTTGGCCACGACGATCTCGTGCAGGTCGTATACCAGCAGATCATCATACTGGGTGAACCAGCCCAGCACCACACCCGCCAGCCTGCCGTCCTCCTTGGCCAGCACGCAGCAGGCGTCCTCCCGGGTGCAGATGGGGTGGATGCGCCGCCGCGCCCGCTCCTTTGTCCAGCAGCCGTCCTCATACCGGTTGTAGTAGCCCATATAAAAATCTACTACCGAATCCACATCTTTTTCTTCCATGTTTCTGTAGATCATGGAATCATCTCCTTTGCGCAGAGCAGTATACACCCGCCTTTCTTGCCTGTCAAGCCACGCTCCTGCCGATGGAATATGGAGCAGGAAAACGCCCGCACAAGCCAACAGAACAGATTTGCCCCGGCGCGGACAGGCCGCGCCGGGGCAAAGGGCTTTTCACAATTTTACAGGAGAGATTACTCGATCTCCAGCCGTCTGGAAATGGGGGTTGGCTGCTGTCTCTTGGGCAGCCGCAGGGTCAGAACGCCGTTTTCAAAGGCGGCCTTGATGTTCTGGGTGTCGATGCCCTCGGTGTCAAAGCTTCTGGTAAAGGAGCCGTAAGCGCGTTCCTTTCTCAGGTAATTGCCCTTCTTGTCCTTCTGCTCATATTCGCTGTGGCGCTGGGCGGAGATGGTCAGTCCGCCGTCCTGCAGGTCGATATGGATGTCTTCCTTCTTAAAGCCGGGCAGATCCGCTTCCAGTATGAAAGCGTCGCCGTCATCCCGGATGTCGGTCTTAAAGGCTTCCAGAGAATTGTCACCGAAGAAGTCCCGTTCCAGCTCTTCCAGATCACGGAACGGATTAAAGGTTGCCACGCTGTTTGCTCTCTTTACATAAGGTGTCATAAACATAATAAAACCCTCCAATAATATTTGATTTTCTGCCGCAATTTTCAGGGATCCGGCCATTGCGGCCTGTGCCGGATCCGGTTTTCCGGCGGGCTTCCTTTCGGTCGCCTCACCTTCTTTTCAATGCCAAGTATACCCGGCATCTATGAACGATTGGCGTACTTTTTGTGAACGAACTGTAAATTCTGGCACTCTCAACGGTAGAGTGCTAAAATTGCTGGAAGGAAATAACGGTTGAAGCCCGGAAAAAACTGTGGTAAACTGATAGAATAAAATGGTTATTTTACTATTTATTTTCCCCGCTGTGCCGTGTGGCGGCAGGCGCCTGCTGTGCTGCCCCTGCACCTTCTGGAGCGGCGGCCAGCCCCGCAGGGAATCATTCCCCCTCCCCGCCGGAAAAACGCCGGTTCGGGGCAATCCAAGCCGGTCTTGGCCGTCAAAAGGGGCGGCGCACCGGACAAAAAAACGAACCTGCCGCCGGTTTCCCGCCGGGGCGGAAGGGAGCTTGTATGAAACGAACAATGACGCTGCTGCTGGCGCTGGTGCTGGTGGTGACCGCCGTGCTGCCGGTCTGCTCGGCACAGTTCCGGTTCCGGACGGACTACACGGACTTTACGGCCATGGTGGGAGACGTGACCCTGCCCCTGCCCGAATTTCCCGTGGGCAGCTACTGTTCCCAGAGCGGCGGCCCCTGCACCACTGCGGCAGGCTCTTTGCGCTACTACCCCAAGCCCGACGGCTCCGGCTATGTGGACACGCTGGGCTATCAGTGCATGGGCTTTGCCCGGTATGTGTTCTGGCGGTGCTTCGGTGTGGTGGATTTCGGCATCAGCGGCGGCACCGGCTTTTACGCCGTGGTTACATATCAATACAATGTGACGGCCAGCGGTCTCAAGGCTCTGGCAGACGACGGCCGTATGCGCCCGGGCGCCCACATCCGCGCCGGGTCGGAAAACGACGGCCACAGCATGGTCTACATCGGCTGCGACGATAAGTATGTGTATACCTATGAAGGCAACTACGACAACCGGTGCGGCGTAACGGTGAATCAGCGCACCTGGGCGGAGCTGGCCAGCTTTATCAACCGCAAGGGCTATCTGTGCTACATCCATATGCCCAACGTCTATCCGGAGCCGTCCATCTGGGATTGCAGCGTCAGCGGCCACCAGTGGCAGCAGACGGCGTCCATCCCTCCCACCTGTATTTCCACCGGTGAGGCCAGCTACCAGTGTATCATCTGCGGCGAGACCAAAACGGAGTTGCTGGCGCTGGGAGACCACCTGTATGAATCCACCGTGGCGCAGCCTGCCACAGAGATGAACGAGGGTCTGATGGATCTGGTCTGCCGGGTGTGCGGCTATGCCTGTACCGAGACCATTCCGCCCCTGAGCCGGTGCGACGGCTCGGAGCACTGTCCCGGACAGCAGTTTACGGATATGCCGGCGGCGGAACACTGGGCGCACACCGGGATCGACTGTATGCTGCGCCGGGAGCTGTTTTCCGGCACCTCCCAGACCACCTTTGATCCGGAGGGCACCATGACCCGCGCCATGCTGGTCACGGTTCTGCACCGGCTGGCAGGCAAGCCGGAAGCCGGGACGGCCAGCGGCTTTACAGACGTGAAGTCTGACCAGTGGTACGCCGACGCCGTAAGCTGGGCTGCGGAAAACGGCATCGTCTGCGGTGTGGGCGAAAGCCGCTTTGACCCGGAGGGCAAGGT
>JAQYBZ010000123.1 GCA_029003235.1 Bacillota bacterium | reverse complement strand
GGCGCCTCTGGAGGAAATGAAGTACTCCAGAACGCTCAGACCTTCACGGAAGTTGGCCTTGACGGGGATCTCAATGGTGCGGCCGGAGGTATCGGCCATCAGACCACGCATACCGGCCAACTGACGGATCTGGTTCATGGAACCACGGGCTCCGGAATCAGCCATCATGTAGATGGGATTGAAGGTGTCCAGATTGGCCTGCAGTGCGTCGGTCACCTTCTTGATGGTCTGCTCCCACTCCTTGACGGTCAGACGGTAGCGTTCGTCGTTGGTGATAAAGCCGCGCTTGTACTGACGGTCGATCTTGACGACTTCCTTCTCCGCTTCTTTGATCAGCTCATACTTCTCCTCGGGAATGGCCATATCGGCAATGGAGACGGTGATGGAGCCCTTGGTGGAATATTTGTAGCCCAGTGCCTTGACCTTATCCAGCATTTCCGTGGCAATGGTGAAGCCATGGACGCGGATGCAGCGGTCAATGATCTTGCCCAGCAGCTTCTTGCCTACCTTCTCCTGAATCTCAAGAGAAAGGACGTCGCCGCCGCTGCGGTCAAAGAAGCCGATGTCCTGAGGAATGGGCTCGTTGAAGATCAGGCGGCCTACGGTGGCGTTGATCATACCGGCGTGCTTGACGCCGTCGATCTCCCGCTCCACATAGACGCGGATGGGCTCGTGCATATCCAGAGCGTGCTCCTGATAGGCCATCATGGCCTCTTCTTCGCTGGTGAAGCTGCGCAGGGTCTCTCTGGGGCGCTCATTTTTCTCGGCGGCCTCAGCAGCCAGCGCTGCGATGGTGCGGATATAGAGATGGTCTTCGTTGAGGATGTCCGCCTGAGAGTCCCAGGTGTTGTAGATATAGATGCTCTGATCTGCGGCCAGCTTTCCGGCGGCATAGGCGTCGGCGGCCTCCTGCAGAGTCTCAAAGCAGTCGTCAGCCTCCACGGGACGGTCGGTCTCGTTGGGGATGTCGTCGCCGCAGGTCTTGATATAGTGGTGATAGCCGGGCGCTTCCGGATCGTCCCAGTTGTTGCGGATCCACACCGGGTCCTTCCCCGTGAGCTTGCCGCTGGAGATATACTGCAGCGCCGCATGGGAGGTCTCGTAGTGGTCGATCTTATAGCGCAGGTAGGTCAGGTAATAGGTACCCAGAATCATATCCTGCGTGGGGACGGTAACGGGCTTGCCGTCCTGAGGACGCAGCAGGTTGTTGGCCGAGAGCATCAGCATTCTGGCCTCGGCCTGCGCCTCCGCCGACAGGGGGACGTGCACTGCCATCTGGTCGCCGTCGAAGTCGGCGTTGAACGCCGTGCAGCACAGGGGGTGCAGCTTAATGGCGCGGCCTTCTACCAGCACCGGCTCAAAGGCCTGAATACCCAGGCGGTGCAGGGTGGGCGCACGGTTGAGCATGACCGGGCGATCCTTGATGATCTCCTCCAGCGCGTCCCAGACTTCCGTCTTGCCCTTGTCAATCATCTTCTTGGCGGACTTGATGTTATTGGCAAGGCCGTCCTCCACCAGCTTTTTCATGACAAAGGGGCGGAACAGCTCAATGGCCATTTCCTTGGGCAGGCCGCACTGATACAGCTTCAGTTCGGGGCCGACCACGATAACGGAACGGCCGGAATAGTCCACACGCTTGCCCAGCAGGTTCTGACGGAATCTGCCCTGCTTGCCCTTGAGCATATCGGACAGGGACTTCAGAGCGCGGTTGCTGGCGCCGGTGACGGCACGGCCTCTTCTGCCGTTGTCGATGAGGGCGTCCACCGCCTCCTGCAGCATCCGCTTTTCGTTGCGGATGATAATGTCGGGCGCATTGAGCTGAATCAGCCGCTTAAGACGGTTGTTCCGGTTAATGACCCGGCGGTACAGGTCGTTCAAATCAGAGGTGGCGAAGCGGCCGCCGTCCAACTGCACCATGGGACGCAGTTCCGGCGGGATCACGGGCAGCACGTCCATGATCATCCAGGTGGGGTCGTTTCCCGACAGGCGGAAAGCCTCCACCACTTCCAGACGCTTGATGATTCGCAGCTTCTTCTGGCCGTTGGCGCCCTTCAGTTCACTGCGGAGCTGTTCGGACAGCTCTTCCAGATTAATGTCCGCCAGCAGCTTCTTGACTGCCTCGGCGCCCATACCGGCGTCAAAATCGTCCTCGTATTTTTCCCGCATTTCCCGGTACTCTTTTTCGTTGAGGATCTGATTTTTGGTCAGAGGCGCGTCGCCGGGATCGGTGACGATATAGGAGGCAAAATAGAGAACCTTTTCCAGAATCCGGGGGCTGATGTCCAGCAGCAGACCCATTCTGGAGGGGATGCCCTTGAAATACCAGATATGGGAGCAGGGCGCGGCCAGCTCGATGTGACCCATGCGCTCACGTCTGACCTTGGACTTGGTGACCTCGACGCCGCAGCGGTCGCAGATCTTGCCCTTGTAGCGGATCTTCTTGTACTTGCCGCAGTGGCACTCCCAGTCCTTGGTCGGCCCAAAGATTTTTTCGCAGAACAGGCCGTCGCGCTCGGGCTTCAGAGTTCTGTAGTTGATGGTCTCGGGCTTTTTGACCTCGCCATAAGACCACTCGCGGATCATCTCGGGTGAAGCAATACCGATTTTAATTGCGTCAAATGTTGTGTTTGCCATTGTATTACTCCTCCTCTCCGTCGTTTTCGCTGGTTTCTTCCACGATCTCGCTCAATACTGCTGTGAACGTATCCTCGTCCTGATTTTCGTCATAGCTATAGCCGGAATCCAGCACCTCGTCGGCGTCGGTAACCAGTTCTTCCTCAGGCAGCAGGCTTTCGCGCTGACCTGCGGTATAGACCACATCGTCCTCGTCGTCTTCCTTCAGTTCGATTTCATTGCCGTCCTGATCCAGCACCTTGATGTCCAGACACAGGGACTGAAGCTCCTTGACCAGAACCTTGAAGGATTCGGGCACGCCGGGCTTGGGTACGTTGTGACCCTTGACAATGGCCTCATAGGTCTTGACACGTCCGGTCACGTCGTCGGACTTGACGGTCAGAATCTCCTGCAGGGTATAAGCGGCGCCGTAGGCCTCCAGCGCCCAGACTTCCATTTCGCCGAAGCGCTGGCCGCCGAACTGTGCCTTGCCGCCCAGAGGCTGCTGGGTCACCAGACTGTACGGGCCGGTGGAACGGGCATGAATCTTGTCGTCTACCAGATGGTGCAGCTTCAGGAAGTACACCCAGCCTACTGTAACCAGATTGTCAAACTGTTCGCCGGTACGTCCGTCGTAGAGGATGGACTTGCCGTCCTCACGCAGGCCGGCGGCAGTCAGGGTCTCGCGGATGTCTTTCTCGTTGGCGCCGTCGAAAATGGGGGTGGAAACCTTCCAGCCCAGCGCCTTGGCTGCGTAGCCAAGATGGACGTCCAGCACCTGGCCGATATTCATACGGGAGGGCACGCCCAGAGGATTGAGTACGATGTCAAGGGGTGTGCCGTCGGGCAGGAAGGGCATATCCTCCTCCGGAAGCACGCGGGAAACAACGCCCTTGTTGCCGTGACGGCCGGACATCTTGTCGCCCACGGAGATCTTCCGCTTCTGGGCGATATAGACCCGCACTACCTTGTTCACGCCGGGAGGCAGCTCGTCACCGTTCTCTCTGGTGAAGACCTTGACGTCCACAATGATACCGGACTCGCCGTGGGGTACTTTCAGAGACGAATCGCGTACTTCTCTGGACTTCTCGCCGAAGATGGCGCGCAGCAGGCGTTCTTCCGCCGTCAGCTCCGTCTCGCCCTTGGGCGTGACCTTGCCTACCAGATAGTCACCGGACGTGACCTCCGCGCCAATGCGGATCACGCCGTTTTCGTCCAGATCCTTCAGGGTATCGTCGCCCACGTTGGGAATGTCTCTGGTGATCTCCTCGGCGCCCAGCTTGGTATCCCGGGCTTCGGTCTCATATTCCTCAATGTGGATGGAGGTAAACACGTCCTCACGAACCAGCCGTTCGTTGAGCAGGATGGCGTCCTCGTAGTTGTAGCCTTCCCAGGTCATGAAGCCGATGAGCACGTTCTTGCCCAGAGAAATTTCGCCGTTGGAACAGGCGGGTCCGTCGGCAATGATCTCGTTTTCCTCCACCGTGTCGCCCACACTGACAATGGGGCGCTGGTTGATGCAGGTGCCCTGGTTGGAACGGGCAAACTTGGTCAGCTTGTAGTCCTTTACCTCGCCGCTGTCGTAGCGAATGGTAATCCAGTCGGCGGAAACCCGGGTCACAGTACCCTTGCCCTCCGCCTTGACGCACACTTCAGAGTCCACGGCACACTTGTGTTCCACGCCGGTGGCCACAATGGGCGCCTCTGTAACCATCAGAGGCACGGCCTGTCTCTGCATGTTTGCGCCCATGAGGGCACGGTTGGCGTCGTCGTTCTGGAGGAACGGGATGAACGCCGTTGCCACGGAGACCATCATCTTGGGGGAAACGTCGATGTAGTCGATGGTCTCCCGGTCGGCGGCGATGATCTCATTGCGGTGGCGGCAGGTAATTCTGGCGTTGACCAGGAAGCCGTTCTCGTCCACAGGCTCCGCTGCCTGCGCCACATAGTAGTCGTCCTCCACGTCGGCGGTCATGTACTGGACCTCGTCCGTCACCCTGGAGCCGATATACTTACCGTTTTCGTCGTAAACCTTTTCCAGCTTGCGGAAGGGCGCTTCCACAAAGCCGTACTCGTTGATCTTTGCAAAGCAGGCCAGATAGTTGATCAGGCCGATGTTGGGGCCTTCCGGCGTCTCGATGGGGCACATACGGCCATAGTGGCTGTAGTGTACGTCTCGCACGTCAAAGGAGGCTCTTTCTCTGCTCAGGCCGCCGGGGCCGAGGGCAGAAAGACGGCGCTTATGGGTCAGCTCAGCCAGCGGGTTGTTCTGATCCATGAACTGGGACAGGGGCGAAGAGCCAAAGAACTCTTTGATCACCGCCGTCACAGGCCGGATATTGATAAGGCTCTGCGGAGTCACGGCATCCAGATCCTGCACCGTCATCCGCTCGCGGATGACCCGTTCCAGACGGGTAAAGCCCACGCGGAACTGGTTCTGCAGCAGCTCGCCCACGCAGCGCAGGCGGCGGTTGCCCAGATGGTCAATGTCATCCGTGGTGCCCACGCCGCAGGCCACACAGTTGAGGTAGTTGATGGACGCCAGAATATCGTCCACAGTAATGTGCTTGGGGATCAGATCGTCACAGCGATCCTCGCAGGCATCCTGCCAGTCTTCCTCCGTCCAGTTTTCGCTCTGCGCCTGCTCCAGCATCTGGCGCAGGACACGGAAGCAGACCTTCTCTTTGATGCCGAACTTCTTGGGGTCGAAGTCCACAAACTTGGACATATCCGCCATGCCGTTGGAGAAGACCTTCACCGGCTTGCCGTTGACGGAGATCACCGCCTCATTGACGGCGTGGTCGGACAGCTCGTGGGCTCTGTCTCGGCTGAGCACCTCGCCAGGCATGGCAAGGATCTCGCCGGTCATGGGGTCTGCCACAGGCTCCGCCAGCTCCTGGCCGGAAAGTCTGGACCAGATGTCCATCTTCTTGTTGAATTTATAGCGGCCGACCTTGGACACGTCGTAGCGTCTGGGGTCGAAGAACAGGGCGTCCAGATAGGAAATGGCGTTGTCCACTGTGGGGGGCTCACCGGGACGCAGTCTGCGGTAGATCTCCAGCAGGCTCTCTTCTCTGGTGTGACAGGTGTCCTTTTCGATGGTGGCCTTGATCCGCTCGTCTTCACCGAACAGCTCCAGAATCCTGGCGTCCGTGTCCACACCCAGCGCCCGGATCAGGCAGGTGATGGGCAGCTTGCGGTTTTTGTCGATGCGGACATAGAAGGCGTTCTGTGCGTCGGTCTCATATTCCAGCCATGCACCGCGGTAGGGGATCACCGTGGCGGTGTAGGTGTGCTGGTCTGCCTTGTCCACCTCGTCGCCATAGTACATGCCGGGGCTTCTGACGATCTGGGAGACAACCACGCGCTCCGCACCGTTGATGACGAAGGTGCCGCCGTTGGTCATCAGGGGGAAATCGCCCATAAAGATTTCCTGCTCTTTGATCTCACCGGTTTCCTTGTTGCGCAGCCGTACGCGGACTTTGATGGGCTTGGCATACGTTGCATCGCGCTCCTTACACTCCTCCACGGAGTACTTGGGAGGCTCATTCATGGAGTAGTCGAGGAACGACAACTCCAGCTTGCCGGTGTAGTCGGTAATGGCAGCCACGTCCTTAAAGACTTCCCGCAGCCCTTCGTCCAGGAACCATTGATAGGAGTCCTTCTGAATTTTCAGAAGGTTCGGCATCTCAAGGATTTCCTTGTACTTGGCATAGCTGCGCCGTTCTGTCTTACCAAACTTGACGACAGGCAATTCCATGATATTCGCCATATGAGTGATCACAGCCTTTCTTTTCCTCTGTGTAATTTGA
>JAQYBZ010000122.1 GCA_029003235.1 Bacillota bacterium | reverse complement strand
ACCATTAATACCGATGATGCCAATTTTATCTCCCTCATTTAAGTAGAAGGAAATATCGTCCAGCAGTTTTTTGGTTCCATAGTCCTTGCTGACATGTTCAATCGATAAAAGCATGATAGTTCCTTTCTGATAGAATACGGTTTGATTATAACATAAATGTTTGGCATTGCATCTAGAAACGAACTCTTTTTCTATCTTACTTTCTTTTTTTCAAAGTTTTTGGAAGATTTTTTATTTTCTTCTTGACAGCTTTATGCCAAATGGGTATAATAAATCTCACTTTAGCGGGTTTGTGTAATGGTAGCACACCGGACTCTGACTCCGTTTGTGAGGGTTCGAATCCTTCACCCGCTGCCAAAAAAGCTCACTGCGAAAGCAGTGAGCTTTTTCCATGATACCCGTTCCCTGTGGAACGGTTCCCACCTACGGCATGATATCTGCTTCCCAAAGGAGAATCAGAAATGAGAATCATCGTTGGCGCCGGAAAAGCATCCTATGACGGATGGGTCAGCACGCAGGAAGCGGAACTGAATCTTCTGAACCGGGCGGATTTTGCGCGGCTGTTTTCCGCCGGGAAACCAACCGCGTTCCTCGCAGAACACGTCTGGGAGCACATGACTTTTGAAGAGGGCTTTCAAGCGGCGAAAAAACTGCTATGATTATCTTGCAGACGGCGGATATCTGCGTGTGGCCGTTCCTGACAAAAACTTCCGCAGCCAATGGTATCAGAATATGGTAAAGGTCGGCGGGAACGGCGACCCAATCCATCCGGCTTTCTCCCACAAAGTTTTATACGATTACAAAACCTTGATTCCGGTCTTCGCACAGGCGGGATTTGAAGTGGAATTACTGGAATGGTGCGACGAAAAGGGCCGCTTCCACTACAAGTACTGGAATGAAGCGGACGGCAAAATCGGCCGGTCTTTGCGATACGATACCCGGAACTTTGACGGAAAGCTCGGGATGGTATCCCTGATCATCGATGCCAAAAAACAGGGAATCCTCTGCTCTGTATGAGCAGGTGTACTTTTATCATTCTTGCCTCAATTCTGCGCCGTTTGGTCGTTCTTTGCCAGAAAAACTCCCGGCAACCGCAGCGGATGCCGGGAGTTTTCGTATTCTCAAAAACGCGCATGCCGTTTTCCCGGCCGGGGAAGTCCGCCATGCTATCCGTCCAGCGGCTGGCCGTTGAGGGCTGCCAGCACCAGCCGGTCGCCCTCATACTGGAGCTTCAGCGAGAAAAAGGGAACGTTCTGCTCCATGAGCCGGAAGAAAATGCGGTCTCCCTCCCACTGGGGAAGCAGGCGCACCCGCTCTTTGGGCACCCACTCCAGCACGCCCTCGTTGCAGTCGGTCAGTTGACCCGTAAAGCCGTCGGCGGTATACAGGTGCATATACTCGCCCTCCCACCGGTCGGAGACAAAGGTGACAATGCCGCAATAGCGCCAGCGGGTCAGCGTCAGGCCGGTCTCCTCCCGCACTTCCCGCACCAGACATTCCTCCGGGCTTTCGTTCTCCTCCAGCTTTCCGCCAACGCCCACCCATTTATCCTGATTCAGGTCGTTTTTCTTTTTAATCCGGTGCAGCATCAGGTAGCAGCCGTCTTTTTCCAGATAACAAAGGGTTGTATTTTTCATGGTTTTTGCTCCTGAAAAACAATTTCGTCATAGCCGGTCTGTTCGTCCTGTTCCACGCCGTAGTGCCAGCCGTCCAGAATGCCCACCACCAGCTCGCAGGTGGTGTTGACGATGCAGCCCTCGGTGAGATGGCCGCCCACAGTTGACAAATTCTCTTTGGACAGGGCGATATGGAGGTGGCAACGGCTGCGGCTGACGGTGCCGGTGAGCGATACGATCTCGCACGGCTCGTCGATCTGCCGCAGGCGGACGCCGCCGGCATCGCGCACGCGCCCCCGAAGCAGGCAGCCCACACCGGAGAGCAGGACGCCCGCTTCGATCTGGTGTTCCTCGGCCAGCTCCCGGATCCGGCACAGCAGGTCGTCGCCTCTGTGCAGTCGTTTGCAGATCACTCTCATGGCGCTACTGATTGACCAGAACATCCACCGCGTTGTGAAGATTTTCAATGACCAGCCTATCGCTGCCGGGGGCATACTCCCCGTCCAGCGTCCAGTCCATCTCCGGCGCGGCCGTCACCGTAACCTTTCTGGCCGGGCAGAAACGCAGCATGGGCGACGAGTAATCCTGTGCGGTCAGCGCCCGGATGCACTCGTTCAGCTCCAGCACATTGGCGGGGGATTTGATGAGCAGCAGCTCAAACACCCCGTCGTTCATATCCACGATTTCCGGATCAAGGGTCAAAATGCCGCCCACAGAGGTGGAATTGCTGACCGCGCCGAAGATATAGTCGTCCTCCATGACCTGCCCCTCGTCCGTCTCCAGACGGCAGTGCCATTTGCGCAGGCTGGCCAACTCCTTGATGCCGCCCAGAATATAGGCCAGATGCCCAAGGGCGTTTTTGATGTTTTGGGAGGTGGCGTAGGATACCTTGGTAAACGCGCCGAAAGACGCCACATAGGTAAAATAGCGATCCTGAAATTTCCCTACGTCAAAGGACTTGGGATGTCCCCAGACGATGTCCTGCGCCGCCTGCACGATATTCTTGGACAGCTTCAGGCTGGCGGCAAAATCATTGGTGCTTCCGGCGGGAATATAGCCGATGGGCGTCTGACAGCCGGAACGGCACACACCGGAAATGACCTCGTTGAAAGTGCCGTCTCCGCCGATACAGGCGATCACATCCATATCCGGGGCATAGCGCTCGGCCAGTGTCGTACCGTCGCCCCGCTTTTCCGTCATAAACACGGTGGTCTCATAGTCCCCCCTGCCGAACACGGAGATGATCTCCGGCAGCAGATGATTGGCACGCTTCATTCCGGCGCAGGGGTTCATGATCAGCAGCAGTTTTTTCATAATGGCCTCCCGTCTGTTGTATTTCGTTCTCTTATGTAATATTATGATACGCCGCCTGCGGACTGTCAAGCAAAAGATTGTCCGTCAGGGCGCAGGAAAACCGGACAGTTGCATTTTGGTGCAAAATGTGCTACCCTGTAGAAAAACTCTGCAAAGGAGCCTTCTGATGAAAAAGCTGCTGCTGACAATTTTCTGTCTGATGGCGCTGGCCGGTACGGCATATGCCGCCGATGCGGCGGTGACTGCGATGGATACCCAGTGTATTCTGGCGCAGGACGGTTCCTGCACCGTGGCGATCACCGCCCAGGTCAGCTTTCCGGAAGCCGCCCAGAGCTTCTCCATTCCCGTGCCGGAAGACGCGGCACAGGTGGCTGTGGCCGGTTACGACTTTGACCGCAAGGCGGCAGAGGGCTGCACCCTGCTGACGGTTTCCGGCAGCTTTTCCGGCGACGAAACCTTTACGGTCAGCTACACCCTGCCCCAGACGGTGACGGATACGGACGCCGGTCAGCAGCTTCAGCTTCCGCTGCTGTGTCCCGCCTGGGAATGTACCATAGAATCCTACACTCTGAGCGTTACCTTTCCCGCCGCCTTTGAAACCATGCCCGTTTTTACCAGCGGCTACTACGGCGACCTCATCGACAACTACATGGACATCCAGATTCAGGATCAGTGCCTCACCGTCTCCATGACCCAGACCCTCATGGATCACGAGTCTCTCGGCCTTTCGCTGGAACTGCCCAGGGACTACTGCGATCTGCGTTTTCTGGCTGGGCAGACGGCCACGGTGGATATCATCGGCTTCTGGGTGCTGGCGGCTGCGTGTCTGCTGTACTGGTTTTTTGCCCTGCGCAACCGGCTGTTCCTGCCCAAAAGCCAGCCCATGCCCCCGGAGGGAGACAACGCCGGCGTCGTGCCCTATCAGGTGTGCTGCGAAAAGCCTGATCTGGCGCTGCTGGTTGTCCACTGGGCGTCTCTTGGCTATCTGACCATCAGCCGTACCCGGCACGGCCATGTGTATCTGCAAAAGCAGATCGACATGGGCAATGAGCGAAAGGCCTATGAGACCTCCATCTTTTCCGGGCTGTTCCGGGGCACTGACGTGGTCAGCACCGCCTCCGCCCAGTATGAGACCGCCCGGCAGAATGCGGCGCTGACCGCCGCAAACTACTGGGACGCCAAGCTCTTTACCCACAACCGGGGCAATGTGCTTGTGCTCAACGGGCTGAGCGCGCTGGCCGGACTGTTTGCAAGCCTTTTGTGCTTTGATCTGTTTGTTCCCTCCCAGTCCTACCGGTGGTTTTTGATTGTGGCGCTGACCCTCCTGGGCGCAGGCGCTTCCCTGCTGGTACAGCGGGGTGCTTCCTCCCTGCTGCGCAGAAAACGCGCCAGAGACCTGCTGCTCGCCATCCCCGCTCTGGCCTATCTCATTGTCTTTGGCCGCCTGAGCGGACGCATGGGGATCATGGCCGCCAATCTGATTTTACAGATCGTTCTGGGGCTGGGCACCATTCTTGGCCGCCGCCGCACGAAAAGCGGGCAAGCGCTGCTGTCCCAGCTTTTGGGACTGCGCCGTTATCTTGCCAAGGCGCCTGCGCAGGAACTGCAGCAGCTTCAGCAGGAGGACGCCGGTTATTTCTACCGCACTCTTCCCTATGCCAGCGCCCTGGGCGTGGGCAGCGCCTTTGCCGGACATTTCGG
>JAQYBZ010000121.1 GCA_029003235.1 Bacillota bacterium | reverse complement strand
CTGCGCCGCAGCTCCGCCGCCCGTTTGTTGGCGGCGGCCACGCTGTCGATCTGTGCCGCCATTACGGGCGCAAGGGAGGGCGTCAGCTCATAGGAATCCCAGAGCTTGTCAATGATCTGCTTTTCCTCCATCCGGGCGGCATTTTTCTTGCCCTCCAGACGGGCGCTTTCCCGCTCCATGTCGATAATGTCCTTGTTTTTCTGCTGGGCATCCTTTTCGGCTCTGGTCTTTTTTGCCTCCACTTCCATGCGCTGGCGCAAAGCGTCCTGCAGCTTTGCCTTCTTGGCCTCAATTTCAGCCGTCTGGTTCCGGCGCTGTTCGGCAGCCTGCTGCATCCGCTCCGCCAGAGCGGCCAACTGCCCTTCATAGCTTGCGATAAGCGCTTCCTTCTGGCTCCGGTCGCCCTGCATGCTCTGGGCAAGCGCCTGAAGCTGGCTCACCGTGTCAGCCGCCGTGGTCTTCTCCGCCGACAGAGCGGCGGCATCCATTTTCAGTTTAGTAATCTGTTCACCCAGACGGCTGCTCTGCTCTGCCGCCGCCGTCTGGCCTGTGGAGATCTCGTCGATCTGCGCCTGCAAGCTCCGGCTCTGGGTCTGGAGCAGTTCGCACTGTGCCTGCAGCGCCACGATTTTTTCCTCATCCTGCTTTCTGCGTCCGTCAATGGCGGCCAGTTCCCGCTGGGCGGAATCTGCGGCATCACAAATGGCGTCAAACAGGACGCTGTACTGCTTTTCCTCGCCCTCCAGCTTGAGAACGCTGTCCTCCGCCGTGCGCAGGTCGTTCTGGGCGGCCGTCATTTCAAACTCCGCCTTCTCGGCAACGCGGGCAGCCTCCTGCAGCTCTTTCTGCGCCGCATCCTTTTTCTGACGCAGCTCCGACTGCCGGGTTTCCAGCCTGCGAATCTCGTTGGCGCGGGACAATACGCCGGCGGTCTTACTCACGCTGCCGCCGGTCATGGAGCCGCCTGCGTTCATCACCTGGCCGTCCAGCGTCACCAGCTTGAACCGGTAGCCGAAGCGTCTGGCCATGGAAATGGCGGCGTCCAGATCCTGACAAAGCACCGTCCTGCCCAGCAGGTTGTCCACAATGGGGCGGTATTTTTCGTCACACTGCACCAGCTCCGAGGCAATGCCCACAAAGCCGGGGGCGGATTCCAGCCCCTTTTCCTGTAATCTGCGTCCCTCAATGGCGGAAATGGGCAGGAACGTCGCCCGGCCGCAGTCGCGATTTTTAAGCAGATTGATGGCATATTTTCCGTCCTGTTCCGTGGATACCACGATGTGCTGCATGGCGGCGCCCAGCGCCGTCTCCACAGCCACGGTGTAACGGTCTTCCGTGCGAATCAGCCGGGACACGGGGCCGTGGACATTGCGCAGTGCGCCCCGTTCGGCCTGCTGCATGACAAAGCGCACGGCTTTGGAGCAGCCCTCATACTCCCGTTCCATTTCCCGGAACATATTCAGCCGGGAATTGGTGGTGTCCAGTTCCACGGTCAGGTCGTTGACCCGTTTTTGCAGGGCGTCCAGCTTTTCCTGCCGGGTCTTTCTGCGCAGCTCATAGCCGCTCAGGGTGTTGCGGCAGGCCTGCGCGTCCTCCCGGGCGCGGCTCAGCTCCTTACGGCACTGCTCCAGCTTTTTCTGCGTCTCGTCTCTGCGCTCGCCGGCGGCGGTCTGATCCTGCGCCACCTCTGCCCGGCGTTCGTCAGAGCGGGTCAGCGCGTCCCGCAGGGCTGCCAGATCGGCGTTTTTGCCTGCCAGCTCCGCCTGCATGACAGACAGACGGTTGCGCTGTTCCAGATAGGTTCTGGTCATGCCCTCGGCAGAGGACGCCAGTCTGCGTCCTTCTTCCATTGCCTGCTCCAGCCGCTGCTCCAGTTCGGCGCTCTGCGCCTCGATCTGCGCGATGCGCTGGCGGCGTTCCGCAATCTGGTCGGCAATGCCGCTGCTGCGGCTGTCCTGTTCGCCGATCTCCTGCCGTACCCGCCGGATATTGTCCTGCAGGTTCTTTTCTTCGCCCTGCAGCACCGCCGTCTGGCCGTCCGTCCGCTGTCCCTCGGCCTCGGCCTGAGAAATTTCCTCCCGCAGGCGGTCAATGTCCAGATCCCGGTTGTGCAAATCAAACCCAAGGGTCTCGGCCTGATGATACAGGCTGTTGAGCGCGTCGTGCTCCTGCTGCAGCACAAACACGGCCGAGTTGTAGTCCTCTTCGGCTTTCTTAGCCGACTGCGCCAGCTTTTCCAGCGAATCCAGCCAGACGGCCACCTCCAGCCCTTTGAGTTCGTCCTTACAGGTCAGATATTTCTGTGCCTTTTCCGCCTGTTCCTTCAGGGGAAAAACCTGCAATTCCAGTTCGGAAATCTTGTCGCCGATGCGCACAAGATTGTCCTCCGTGGCGGCCAGACGCCGCTCCGTTTCCTCCTTGCGGTGGCGGTATTTGGAGATGCCCGCGGCTTCCTCGAAAATCTCCCGCCGGTCGGTGCTTTTGACGGACAGAATCTCGTCGATTCTGCCCTGGCTGATGTTGGAGTAACCCTCCCGGCCGAGCCCCGTGTCCATAAACAGCTCGTTGATGTCCCGCAGGCGGGCGCTCTGCTTATTAATGTAGTATTCACTCTCTCCGGAGCGATAATACCGCCGCGTCACCATGATCTCCGGCGTGTCCATGGAAAAGGCGCGCTCGGAGTTGTCCAGCACCAGCGTGGCCTCGGCAAAGCCCACCTGCGAACGCTTCTGGGTGCCGCCGAAGATCACGTCCTCCATTTTGCCGCCCCGCAGGGCTTTGGTGCTCTGTTCGCCCATGACCCAGCGGATGGCGTCGGAAATATTGGACTTGCCGGAGCCGTTCGGCCCCACGATGGCAGTGATGTCATTGTCAAAATTCAGTACCGTTTTATCTGGAAAGGATTTGAAGCCTTGGATTTCCAGTGACTTTAAGTACACGCCTACACTCTCCTATTATAATATCATCAAAATATTCTACCAATTTTTCACCGTGATTGCAAGGGATATTCCGGCCTTTTCGACGCATTTCTCCTTTTTCTTTGCGATGAAGCAGTTCTTTTTCTCCGGGTTGCTCTTCCGGGAGGATATTCCCGGTGGCCGGATGCCATTGGGTCGAAAAAACGATGCGCCGGAAGAAATCGGCGCATCGGTGCAACACTATGAAAATGCTTTTTCCTGCCGCAGCAGCGCAAGCGCCTGCTCCGCAGCGGCCTGTTCTGCACGCTTTTTGCTGGTACCGCTGCCCTGCCCAATGGGTCTTCCGTTGAGCTGCACCTGTGCCACGAACTGCTTGTCATGATCGGGGCCGATCTCCGACAGCAGATGGTAGGTCAGAACCTGATCGCGCCGCTGCTGCACCAGCTCCTGCAGTCTGGTCTTAAAGTCCTCATTCATGCGGATGCGTTTATCCGTATCCACCAGCACAAAGCGATAGATAAATTTTTTTGCCTCGTCCAGACCTCCGTCCAGATAGATGGCCGCAATGACAGACTCCACCAGATCGGCGATAATGGAGGTCTTTTTCCGGCCGCCGCCGCTCTCCTCGCCGTGGCTGAGCAGCAGATAGTCCCCCAGCCGGAGCTGTTCTGCCGTGGAGGCAAGACTCTTTTCGCACACAAGATCCGCCCGCAGCCGGGTCAGACTCCCCTCGTGAAGCGCCGGAAAGGTGCGCAGCAGATAATCCGCCGTCACAAAGCCCAGAATGGAATCTCCCAGAAATTCCAGCCGTTCATAGCTTTTCAGCCCGTCTTTCAGGATCTCGTTGGCATAGGAGCTGTGGCTCAGCGCTGTTTTCAGCAGGGACGGGTCATGGAAGGTATAGTCCATCCGTTCTTCCAGCTTACGCATTGGCCTGTGTCTCCCTGGGCAGGATCATCTTGTCCACGTTGTCCCGGATGTCGTCGCAGATACCGGAATTGACCACCCCAATGGCCTGCTGTACGGCGTTTTTCACTGCCAGCGCATCCGACGAGCCATGCGCCTTGATGACCGGCTTGGAAATACCGATGAGCATGGTTCCGCCCACCCGGCGGTAGTCCATGAGTCCTTTCAGCTCCTTGATGCCGGAGCTGCAGATGGCGGCTGCCAGCTTGGTCGCCAGATTCTTTGTAAAAATACCCTTGAGCAGAGAGGACATGTACATGGCCGTGCCCTCAATGGATTTGAGCAGCACATTGCCGCTGAAGCCGTCGCAGACCAGCACATCTGCGCCGCCCAGCATAAACTCTCTGGCCTCCACATTGCCAACGAAGCGGATCACGCCCTTGTCCCCTGCCTGCCGGAGCAGCCCATAGGCCTGCTTTTGCAGGTCTGTGCCCTTGCTGTCCTCGGTGCCGTTGTTGAGCAGCGCCACCCGCGGCTGCTCCAAATTCAGCGCCTTTTTGGCGTAATAGGAGCCCATACAGCCGAATTGCAGCAAGAATTCCGGCGAACATTCCGCGTTGGCGCCGGCATCAATGATCACGGCGCTGCCGCTCTTGGTGGGCGTAATGGGGCCAAACGCCGCGCGGCGGATACCCTTGACCCGCTTGACCAGCAGGGTGGCGGCAGAGAGCAGTGCGCCCGTGTTTCCGGCGGAAATAAAGGCGTCGCCCATGCCGTCGGCCAGCATTTTCAGCCCCAGCACCATGGAGGAATTTTTCCGGGTGTGCAGCACGGTCGCCGGGTCGTCATGCATATCCACCACCTCGTCGGCGTTGGCAATCTGTACGCCCTGTGGCAGGGTGTCGTAGCCCAACTGCTTCATGATGCGCAGAAGCTCCTCGCCCCGGCCGACCAGAATCATTTCCACGCCAAACTCATTTGCCGCCTGAAAAGCGCCCTTGAGAAATTCCGCAGGGGCGTTGTCGCCGCCCATGGCGTCCATGATGATCTTCATGCGTACCCTTCTTTCTTCTTTCTAGGTTTGTAGCTGCGCCAGTTGTTCCAGCGCACGGTTGGCAATGGCCAGATTTTTATTGGCTTTCCCTTTGACCTTATAGCCCAGGGGCGCAATGATGCCGAAATTAATATTCATGGGCTGGAAATTGACCACGGACTCGTCGCTGATATATCTGGCCAGCGCCCCGATGGCCGTCTGATTGGATACCTCCGGCAGAGGCTTGCCCTGCACCTTGGCCGCCATGGCCACGGCGGCCAGATAGCCGGAGGCTGTGGACTCCACATAGCCCTCCACCCCGGTCATCTGACCGGCAAAGGCCACCAGCGGGTCGCGGCGGTCGGCGTAACAGGCGTCCAGCAACCGGGGGGAATCCAGAAACGTATTGCGATGCATGACCCCATAACGGACGAACTCCGCCTGACGCAGCGCCGGGATCATGGAAAACACCCGCCGCTGCTCCGAGAATTTCAGATGGGTCTGAAAGCCCACCATGTTGTATATCGAACCGTCGGCGTTGTCCTTGCGAAGCTGCACCACGGCGTAGGGTTCCTTCCCGGTTTTGGGGTCTTTCAGCCCCACAGGTTTGAGCGGGCCGAAGCGCAGGGTATCCTCTCCCCGGCGCGCCATGACCTCCACGGGCATACAGCCCTCAAAGACCATTTTGTCCTCAAAGCCGTGTACCTCCGCCTCCTGGGCGGCGGCCAGTTCCGCGACAAAGGCCTTATATTCCGCCTCATCCATGGCGCAGTTTACATAATCCGCCGTCCCCCGGTCATACCGGGAGGCAAACCATGCCCTGTCCATATCCAGCGAGTCGAAGCTCACCAGCGGCGCGGCGGCGTCAAAGAAATTGAGATATTTGGTGTTGCCGAAATAGGCGGCAATGGCGTCGGAAAGGGCGTCGGAGGTCAAAGGCCCCGTGGCAATGATCACCGGCCCCTGAGGCACCTGGGTGACCTCCTGAGAGACGACGGTAATGTTGGGGTGGCTGTGAATCCGCTCTGTCACCAGACTGGAAAAGCCGTAGCGGTTCACCGCAAGGCAGCCGCCCGCCTCCACCCGGGTCTCGTCGGCGCACGCCATGATCAGGCTCCCCAGCCGCCGCAGTTCCTCTTTCAGCAGTCCA